>CALKXO010000338.1 GCA_938003615.1 uncultured Pirellulaceae bacterium
GCGCTGGACCGACGGAAATTACCTGTTTGACAGCCCAAAGCCCGACCTTCCCCTGTCGCCATCAAAAAACTCATCCAAAATTGGACCTTCCGGCAAACCGAAACTAGGTCAAGATAGGTTTACCGACAGACACTAGTTAGGAGCGGACGGTGTATTGTCGTTGCTTGAGCAATCTGCGGCACAAGGTGTACACGGATTTTCTAATGGCGGAGCAACTGCCGCCTATCTGAGTTTCGGCGGGCTCAATCGTTGTCTTGTTGGCGACAGCCGTTAAAATATGTTCCCCCGCTAACTTCGGGCGAAATCGTCTTAAGACAACACAAAGGATTATCCTTGATTGGTCTCAAACTTCTGGCCTATAAAAACATCAACCTTTTCTTTGGCTTTTCGTTATTGGCATGGCTGTCGTTTGCCGCCCCGCAAGCCGCGCGCGCTCAATCGGTCACCCTCAGGAGAACCGATTCTCAAACGTCCGCCGGCAGCCTCAACTACTTTCGCTTCGAAAATATTGAAGAGGTCATTCGCGCGTGGAAACCTGACCAACACCTGTACGTCAAAGGCGATCTTGGTCTGTCACCCGCGCAATTAATGGAACTCGAAGGTTGGCTGCATAAGCGCGGGCACTGGACCGTGATCCTGATACAAGATTCGTCTTCACAACGCTATACCAACGAAGACGGTCGAGTTGAAACGGGAATGGACGCCGTCGAATTGTCGCTCAGCGATCTGATGGAAGTGGGGTCGTTTCGCGGCCAGACGAACTCGGTCACTGGCGAACAGGACGCTGCCGTTTTCATTCTGTTTCTTAACGAACGAAAATTCTCATACCGTTCATCAGAAGCGCAATCGCGCCGCGGGTTCGGTCAGAATCGTTGGATCGGAAAACTTGACCGTCCCGCCTACCGCGCCATGCGCGGCGGAGGCCGAATCATCGATGCCGTTAAAGACACCGTCAAATCGATCGACACGCCACTGGGCAACGCGATCGCAGAAGAACAAAAGATCGCCGCACAGCGTGAGCGGCAACGCAAACGCGCCATGGACGATATCGCCGCCCAAGTCAGCCAAATCCAGAAAAAACTCACCCTCATTGAATCCTATGCCAAGAAAGTCCGAGAGGACAGACCGTCAGCTACTGCCGACCTTACCAGCCCTAAGTTGAACGGAATCGAAACACAACTTGCAGAGTTGCAGGAATCGCTTGCGAGCTCCGATGCAAACGTAAGTGGATTGCGAGACAACGTCTCACAAATCGGCGACGCCTCGGATGACTGGATCAATCTGTACAACGAATATGCGCGTTTCGACGATTCACATTCCCAACTGAAGCAACGACGAACGCAGCTTGCCTCTGACGCCGCCGACCTGCGACCGGCGATTGATGAATCGTTGTCAGAGGTCGACACGATGCTGACCGACGCGCGCGACGCCTACGAAAATGCGGACAGCAAATTCCAAAAGCACTTGAACGCAGCGGCACACGAACTAAAGACTGCCACCGATCAACTGACAGCCGCGCGCGAAGATCGCAATCGCACAGCAGCGCGCCAATCCTTGATCCGCCGAACCGCTATGGCAGTAGGTGCGTTCCTCACCACTCTGTTAGCCGGATTATTATTCTGGCTCAACCGTCGTCGCGCCCCCTCAAAAACCCGAGCCATCCAACGGCTGGAGGCTCGTCAAAACGAAGTCAACAAGGAGATGGAAGGCATCGGTGATTTGCTGAAACGCGCAGACATCGTGGTCGGCGATCGCAAAGCGATTGAACGAAAGGGATATCAAGGCAAAACGAAAGAACTGTCTGAAACAGCGCTTGATGACATTGATGACATTCTAGTGATGAGTAACAGCGTTGAAAAAGTAATGGACGACGCTAAAGAGAAGATTGAGCCCGAGTCGTTGTGGCGTCGGGTAACAAACCGTTTCAGCAGTCGAGGCTACGACGAAGGTTTTGACATGCTGGAAAATCAACCGATCGAGTTCGGTGAAAACGATGGCATTTCGATCGTGCGGGACGAAGGCGATGGACCGATTGAGTCGCAAAACTCGGTCGATGCCGACGGGCAAAAAAAACAAACGATCTCTCTCAGCTTTGCCGAACTTTTCAAGATATTCCGCAAACGGTCGGACCGAGTCAGTGGCACGATCGACAAGGTCGAAAACGGCTGGACTCAAATCGTCTCTACAAACACTGACCTGCAAGCGGCGATTGATCAGGCTTACGACACCGAGCAACAGGCGCGGCAAGCGACCGAGCAAGATAGTCTCTTGAGCGTCCCACAGTTGTTCGAAAACCTACTCAAATCGGCACAAGCCGACCAAGACGCATCGGAGGAGCTTGGCAAGAGTGATCCGATTTCGGCGATTGCTGGACCGGCAACCGACGGTCTACGCAAAGCGGCAAATGCCGATCACCTCTCGCGCGAACTGGTCGACGTGAGAAAATCAGCACTGCCGTCCATGCGAAAAAATGCAGCCGCTTTAGCCGAACGAAAGCGACAAGTCGAATGGATCGACGCGGCGTTGGATGATTTTGCCGATCGGGCGCAGTCATTGGCCACCGAAGCAATGAGTACTAATGTGGAAGAGGGCATCAACCAGTGGCGCGTGTCTTTCGACAAATTCACTGCTGCTGTCAACCGCTCCGTCGAACTTCATGATCAGTCCGCAGGAGAAGTCACCGACGCAATTACCGCTGCGACGCAATCCGTCGCGTCAGCCCGTGCAAAGATCGCCGAGCGACTTCAGCTTGGCCCCGACAAAGTGCTGGCCGAACGCGCTCGCACCGCAAATGACAGTCTCGCCTTTGCGGCGAAACACAACGCGGCGTCTCAGACTTCGCTCGATCGGGGCGATCCACCAGCCGCCGAACTATCCGTTTCCGAAGCGTTAGGGTGGGTCAACACAGCCAACTATACCGCCGGCGAATCGTTGCGGGTCCTCGAGGAACTGCCGCGCGATTCTGAAAATTTGACGAACGAAATCGATTCGTTGAAACGGTCAGCCCAATCTTCTGGTGAGCTATTGCATGCGATTGAGGGACGATTCACCGATAGTGCGCTAGTGATCGAGGGGGTGAGCATCGATGGCAAAACGGATCTGCCTGATGAAGGCAGCGCTACAACGATCTATGAACCTGTTTCGATTTTTGCCGGAGAACTATACCGCTTCGCGGTCCGTCAACAGGAACAATCGACGGCTTGTAACAACGATGCGATGGCGTTTTACAAACAAGCGCGGCTGCTGGAGGCGGACGAGAGGCATCAACGGGCTGTCAAGTTGTTGCAGCACTCCCAGCAAAACCTTCAGTTGCTGACGGACCACGCCCAGTCCTTGGAACAGATGGTTTCAGACAACCAAGCGGGACTAGAAAAACTCCAAACACGATTCAACGACCTTGAGGAGACGCTCAACCAGCATCATGTGACGCGCGGTACGCAACAGACCGCCCGGTCGTTGCATGAAAAGTACGGCGACGTCAGTCGATCCATTGAAACGATCACCGGTCGGCGCGATCCGGCAGCCGAGGGGCAATCGATTTCCGACATCGACGGGCAATTCGATCAATTCCGCGATCTGCTAAACACAGATCAAGCCATGTACGACGAAGCGCGCCGATCGATTGAGTCGCTTCGGCAACTGTTATCTAGCGCTCAACGCACCGTGCGGCAGTCAGAAACCGACCAGATCCCCGACAGTCGGCGCGTGGAGCAAGGGTTGCAGCAACTTGAAAAGGCGGATCGAATTGCCGATAAGTTAACATTGATGATGAAAGCGCCTCACGAAAACTGGAACGAAATTGACCAAGAAGCCGATCAGACACTGGCACAAGCGACGCAAACGTTGGCCAATTTGCAACAGGAATTGGATCGGGCGCAATCCGCTGCAGCGGCGATCCAACGCGCCGCCAACGAGTATCGATCGGCAATGGGATGGTCCGGCAACTACGGCATTCGTGCTAACCCTCGACGTGTGCGTCACACAATCGACCAAGCGCGAGAAGCGCTTTCACGAGGCGACTATAACGGCGCCGCAAACATTGCTCAGCAATCGATCAGTCTGATCGCCAACGCGATTGCCATCGCGCAAAACGAAGTCCGCCGTCGTCAGGCCGCAGAGCGACGCCAACAGGAGCAACGGCGGCGGCGAAAAAATCGTTCGATTGGTGGCGGATCGATTATGATCCCAAGCGGATTCCCAGACTTCGGTTCGGGCCGAGGCTCCAGCAGATCGTCATCCTCCAGAAGCTCGTCTTCGGGAGGATCATCTTCCGGTCGAGGCGGGTTCAGCCGATCAGGTTGGTAATATTCATTTCACCGCTTAGGCGTCTTGGCTATCCCACGCGCATTTGCCTCACGACAGACAGGATGCGCAAGATGCCTCTCCCCTTCTTTGTTTCTCGAAGTTTCTTTGGGCCGATCGAGAACTTTGTTCGTAATAAGAATCAGCTTGATTCGTAGTTGATTTGTCTCAGGAACAAAATCTCTTTCAGGAGCCCATGATGGTCCGCCTAACGACTTGCGGTGCGCCTCGGTTAACCACGACGGCCCTAGTGACCGCGTTTCTCTTGTTCGCTTTTGCCACGATTTTTGGCTGCAGCGACGGAAGCTATCCCACGGCAATCAATAGTAAAGGCTTGGTCAAAAGTGCGTTGTCCAAACAGGCGGTCATCGCCGAAGGAGACATGGGATTTGACGCCGCATCTAGTAAGAAGAAAAGATTCGCTGACGCATCCGCTCCTGCCGAAATTGCAGGAGCCACCGCAAACCGAAAAATCATTTACTCCGCCAGACTGAAAGTGGTCGTGGAGGACTTCGCAGATGTGCCGCAAGCAATCCAATCGTTGGTGAATCAACATGGTGGCTTCGTTTCGATGGCCAACGTTGGATCCATGCAAGGACGCAGTCGATCGGGCACGTGGACGATCCGAATTCCTGTTGATCAGTACCAACGTTTCTTAACCGCCACCGGCGAGATCGGACAAACGGCGTCTCTATCTCAGAATGCCGACGGTGTCTCCGAAGAATTCTTTGACGCCAAGGCACGAGTGAGTAACAAGAAAAAGCTGGAAGATCGAATCGTCAAATTGCTCGAAAAATCGGACCACAAAATTCAGCATGTCATCGAAGTTGAACGCGAACTGGGACGCGTGCGTGAAGAGATCGAGCGCATCGAGGGACGCATTCGGTACCTGACGGATCAGACTTCTTTGACGACTGTAAACTTGGAAATTTCTGAGCAACGAAATTACGTTCCAGAAACGGCTCCCACTTTCGCCAGTCGCACCGCCAACGCGTGGACACAATCTTTGGTGCGATTCCAGATTTCCGCCGAAAATTTCATTGTGTTTGCAGTTGGAAACTTCCTCGGCTTCTGCCTTTTTGCAGTGGTCGTCTTGATCGGTTTCTTTGTGCTTCGACGATTCTTGGGCAGCACAGTCGTTGCAAGTTGAGCAGTTAATTTTCGCTCACCGTCTCTACTGCGAAGCAGATCTCCGTTAGACTGATCGACATGAATACTTTCAACGGCCGATCAAAGGTTATAGTCATCGGCGGCGGCATCAGCGGCCTAGCGGCAACCTGGCAATTGCAAGCCGCCGGAGTCGATACGATTCTGCTTGAAGCGCGCGACAGAATTGGCGGCCGCGTGTTGACCTTAGACAATCAGGGAACCTCTAGCGGTGAACTGAATGACCAATGCCTGAATGCCCAATGCGACATGGGGCCATCGTGGTTCTGGCCAGGCCAGCCGCTGATTGCTCAGTTACTAGAAAAATTTGGCACTCCGTTCTATCAACAATTCAGTGAAGGTAAGATTCTCTTTCAGTCTCCCACTGGTTCGGTCCAGAAACGTCCCGAACCCTCACCCATGACCGGTGCGCTTCGAATTGAAGGTGGCATCGGACGTCTGGCGGACGAGATCACATCGAGAATCGCTTCTGACACGATCCGTTTCGGACATGCCGCTCGCAAAGTTCAACTTTCCGATTCGGTCGATGGAACAGTTGAAGTTCACTGCGACACATCGGCGAGTGCGGCCCTGTTTTCAGCCGAACAAGTCGTGTTAGCGATGCCGCCTCGCCTAGCAGCGCAAGTTGATGTCGTGCCAGAACTGCCATCAGCCACTCTTAAACAACTAGAACGAACGCCCACTTGGATGGCCGGTCACGCGAAATTCTTTGCCGTCTATCAGCGACCGTTCTGGCGCGAAGCTGGTCTGTGTGGAACTGCGATCAGCCACAAAGGGCCACTGACCGAGATCCACGATGCCTCCCCTGAATCGGGCGACTGCTACAGCCTGTTTGGTTTTGCCGGTCTTACTCCGGATGCCCGTGCAAAACTTGGTTCCGAAAAATTTATCGAACTGGCCAAACAGCAGCTGGCCGAGTTGTTCGGAGACCAGGCGGGAAATCCGGAGACCGTCTACTACCAAGACTGGAGTCAGGAAGACTTTACGGCAAGCGCCACCGATCGTGTCCCGCAGACACACCATCCGCAGTATGGTTTAACTTTGGAAGTGGGCGCTAACTGGCAAGACAGGCTACATTTCATCTCATCGGAAATGTCACACGTTAACGGCGGTTTGATCGAGGGCGCGTTGGAAATGGCGCAGGCGATTGCATTGCGATTAGCACCGCATGGCACATTGTCCGCTGGAAATGCTGAAAGCACTCCTCATACGGCCAGCATGGGATGGGACTGGCTGTAGATAAGGTTGCTAATGCGGGACTTGTTGAAGACCTTGATTTCGAGACCGTAGGGGGCAAGTCCGCAGCCGCTTTATTCAGATCTTCGACACCAATTTAGAGTAACCGAAGTCGCCAGACTTCGGATGCTTTACCGGCAAACTTTCCAATCTCTGGCGAGATCGGCTACCATGAAGCGATTCAGAGAACAGCTGGAAGCTAATGATGACATACTAAAGTGAGTGCCATCAGGGGCAAGCCCGCAGCCTCATGCACTACGATAGAGCGTCGCTTCACACGCGATTGGCCAGCGGGATGCATACGATAAATGTCGCGCCCTTTCCGATCCCACTTTCTAGTTGCACATCGCCATCGAATGCGTGGGCGAGGTGTTTCACGATCGCCAGTCCCAGCCCGGTGCCCCCCTTGTCCCTTGAACGCGCTTCATCCACCCGATAAAACCTCTCAAAAATTCGGCTGTGGTGTTTGGCATCTATCCCAACGCCTGAGTCCTGCACTTCGACCATCGCCGTATCATCGTCAATAGACGTTCGAATCACAACCGTTCCGTCGGTCGGTGTATAGCGTATCGCATTGGACACAAGATTTTCTAGGATGGTTTCCAGTCCCACTACCGACGCCATAACCACGGGTGACTGATCCGTTAATTCTAACTTGAGCGTGGCTTTGGCTTTGGCCGCCAGCGCATACAGTCGAGTTTGGCACCGCTGGCAGATCTCATTGAGCGAAACGGGTTCGACTACGCCATCGACGTTTCCAGACTCAATGCGCGCGATCTGCATTAGATCTTGAATCTGCAAATGTAAATGGCCCGCCTGTTCTTCGATTTGTTTGACAAAGGAAACATTTTTCTCGTCATCGTTAAGCGCCCCCATCAACAACGTTTCGGCATACGCCTTGATCGAGGCTAACGGCGTTTTGAGTTCGTGCGAAACATTGGCCACAAAATCCCTTCGTATGGTTTCCAGTGCTCTCAGTTCCGTCACATCCTGAAACACGATCGCCACACCGGCCGGCTTGCTGGCAGATAGCGCAGTCAGCCGCGCGCTCAACACTTTGCGAGGCTCGTGGAGCGTTTTAAATTCGGTCGCACGGGACTGACCGGATGAGCGCACTTGCTCCACCGCCGCACGTAACTCAGGCACCCGCACAAGATCCACTAATTTTCTGCCAACCACTTCGTCGCTGAGCATCAATAGCTTGCAGGCGGACGGATTGGCAAGAATAATCCGACCGCCCGCATCCATCCCCAAAACGCCTTCATTCATACTTGCCAAAACCGCGCGAAATCGGTCATTTTTGGCAACCATCTCGTCTTCTCGAGAGCTTAGTGCGTTTTGCATTTCCACAAAGTTACGATGCAGATCTCCCCAACGATCATGCCGAATTTGCATTGACGCTATCTTTGAGCCAAAGTTTCCTTGGCTGACCAGAATTGTAGCGTCTGAGAAATCTTGAACCGGCCCGTCAAAACAATACTTCACCGCCCCAGCCAGCAACAAACCGCCAGCCCACAAAACACCCATCGCGGTCCATAGTGGAAAATTGTCATTAAAGGCTTCGGGGGGAGCCTCCGAACCATCGGTCGCTGTAGCACTTACCATGTCGATGGTTTGCCGGATGATCCCCTGTTGGTAAATCTGGAGCACGAACGCCACAATCAATAACGTGGCCGTCCACAGCGTCAGCACCAGGCACATTTTTCGCAACGGGGAATCTAACATTGATCGACAGAAGAATAAGAGCGCCTAATATTGCTACAAAAACAATCCAACGACCTTTATACATCAGGTGCGCTTTGCTTTCTTTACCCTTGGGCGACTGCGAGCAGCCATTGTTGAGAAAAGTTGTCCTGTCCTGAGCGTGTGAGGAAATCTTCAACTTCAGGGATCGGCAACTTGCTGCGACTAGAAACCGGCGATTTTCAGGCCTGTTGGAGTTTCGTAGCTGCGAGACCTATAATTTAAACAGTTCTATCTTCCTTTAGAAAACGTTCGACTTCACCACGGAACAAGATGAGACTGCCTGCGATATTGATTGGTCTGATATTGGGAGCCATGTTGACGTTATCTTGCGCCAGCACACAAGGCAAGATCTCCGAAGACGCGTCGGCCGAAGAACAGGTCGTCGCCGACATGACTGCTCAGCGACCGTCCGTTGTCATCCGCGTACCATTGCCAATTACGCTCTCCGCCAGCCAACAAATTCAGCAATCGCTGCAAAAATTCTTGACGCGAGCCCCCGAAGCGGCTCGTGCCAAAGACCGGGCGGTGGCCATTCTAGAATTTGAAACCAGTCTTCAGCGCACGGGCTCCGGCAGTGACTTTGGCGCTTGCATCAGCGTGGCCCAATTTCTGACGTCAAGCAGAATCAAGCGCATCGAAACAGTGGCCTATATTCGACCTAGCAATCGTCAAAGTAAAAATGCCATCCAAGGCATGCTGCAAGGGCATGCCGTCTTGGTCGCTGTCGCCGCCAACAAAATCGCCATGGCCAGAAAAACAACACTCGGCTCGGCCGCCAGCGGCAACGAAGCGACTGAAGGGTTCACTGAGCAGGCCTACCGTAGCATTGCCCAACAACGTCTAGCGCGAATGCCGGTTGAGGTTGTCATTAGCATGCTGCGAAAGGAAACCGGTCTATACCGCGTCAAAACACGTGACGGCATCCAATGGGTTGGCCAGCAAGAGCGCAATCGACTTGAGGCCGCAGACCCAACCGTCGAAAGCACCACCATCGCGGCACCTGGCAAGATGGCCGATCTGACCAGTGAGCAACTGCATCAGTACCGGATGATCAAATTTCTAACGGATAACAAATCCGACCTCGCCCGTCAGCTGAACGTTCCGGTGAAAAGTCTGACTGTGGAATCGGTCGGCGACGAAGTCTGGAAAGCGATGGCAATTGAGATGCCCGAGTTTTTAGACGATCGTTCTGCGCGGTGGATCAAACGATCGGTCCTGCCCGCCCTAAACAAAAATAAATCGAATCTACTGATCTTGAAATTTGGTGATTGCACGGGAGACCCCAACGCGTCGGTAAAAGCAGCGCGCTTCATCGCCGAACTTGATCCTGCCAACATTCGTACCGTGGCAGTCATCGAAAAATCGGCCAGCTCAGGTGCCGGGCTGGTCGCACTGGCGTGTGACCAGACGCTGATGAACCACCAAGCCACCCTTGGCGGATTTGGTCTGGCGCCCGAGCCTGACGAACCTCCCACAGGCAGTATCTCACCGCTGCGTCACCGCAGCTACGAACTGGATGCGAAGTCGATCGCAATCGAAAAAGAAAAAGATTGGTCCGTCCTGATGGCGATGATCGATGCCGAAACGAGTGTCGGGCGTTACCGCAGTACCGAATCAGGTCAGACGCGCCTGCTGTCGAAAACAGAACATGAAAAACTCAATGATTCCGATGACTGGAAATTACAGGGGCCGCTAGACACAAAAAAGGGTATCTCTGCTGAAACTGCGCGGCAGGAAGGCCTATCGACAATGACGTTTGGCTCGTTTGACGAGGTCCAAGCGTTCTATCAACTTGAAGAGCCTCCGTCGCCTCTGGTTAAAACCGAGACCGATCGCTGGGTTGAGTCGTTGGCGATGTTTCTGACGTCTCCCGGTGTGCCCTTCATGTTGTTGCTAGCCGGATATTTCTGTATCTCGACCGAGATGTCGGCGCCAGGATTAGGCGTGCCTGGATTTCTCGGTGCGCTCTGTTTTACAGCCTATTTCTGGAGCCAGTTCTTTCATGGCAACGCCGAGTGGTTTGAGGTGTTGCTGTTCGTGGTTGGCGCGGTGTGCATCATGGTGGAAGTGTTTGTGGTTCCCGGAGTAGGGATTTTTGGAGTCGGCGGGGTGCTGATGATGGCGGTCGCAATCGTTCTCTCGGCGCAATCATTTGTCGTCCCGCAGAATTATCGACAACTGGAGCAACTGCCCTTCTCGCTCTTTCCACTAATCGGAGCCGGATTCGGACTGGTGGCGGCGGTGTTGATTCTGCCCAAGGTTCTGCCCAATACTCCGTTCTTGCGCGGCATCATTCTCTCCCCGCCGGCGCGCGAGGAAACGGGACTCGAGGATGGCGGAGACCGGGAAGCAACTGCCGACTACAGTCATCTCAAGGGCGAGGTTGGCCGTGCAGTCACAAAGCTTCGGCCTTCCGGACGCGCCAAATTTAGCTATCGCGTGTACGATGTCATCACGCAAGGGTTGCCGATTGATAAAGGGGCTAAGGTGAAAGTCGTCGAGGCAGTCGCCAATCGGGTCGTCGTTGAGGCCATTGTTGATGCCAGCGAAACAGCAAAAGCCCCTCAGCCGAAAGGAAACGTGTGATTTCTCTACCGATGCACTACTGGTCAATGATTTGCCTAGCAGTAGCGATGGTGTTTCTGACTTTGGAACTGTTCGTGCCTTCGGCCGGAGTCTTTGGCCTCGTCGCAGCACTGTTGATTATCGGAGGCATTGTAGCAGGTTTCTGGTATCATCTGGCATTCGGTGGGGCGGTGCTTTTGCTGGTCGTGGTCGCAACTCCATTTTTGATTGCGTTGGCCGTCAAGATCTGGCCGCATACCCCAATCGGAAAAAGGATTCTGATCGGCGACCGCAGTGAAGATGCGGTGCTACCCAAGGGATCACACTACACCAATATTTCACAGCAAGCCGACCGCACTGGCGTGGCAAAAACGAAGATGTATCCCAGCGGAATTGTATTGATCGACGGCGAACCATTTGACGCCGTCAGCAATGGATTCCCAATCGATGAAGGCGAACCAGTTCGCGTAATCTCGGTTCAAGGGAATCGTCTGCACGTACAAAAAATTGAAGACGACGAGCAACCGTCAGAGCCCTCCTCAACCCCTGAAGATTCCGCATCACCAGATGACGCACTTTCAAAAACCATGGAAGACTTGGGCATTGAGGATTTTGAACTGGGCGATACCAGCTCCGAAGCATAGTCAACTCGGTTCCTCCGATCCATAAAACACTTTCAAGCTTAAACATGAAACACATTCGCAACTTTTGCATCATCGCCCATATCGACCACGGAAAATCTACCCTTGCCGATCGTCTGATTCAGTCTTGTGGTGGAGTCGAACAACGTAATTTTCACGACCAGCTGCTCGATTCGATGGACATCGAACGCGAGCGCGGCATCACGATCAAAAGCAACACGGTCTCGCTTGATTACACGGCACCTGATGGTCAAAAGTATCTGTTAAATTTGATTGATACGCCCGGCCATGTCGATTTTTCGCACGAGGTCCGCCGTAGCCTGATGGCTTGCGAGGGCGCTTTGATTATCGTCGATGCATCCCAAGGCGTTGAAGCTCAAACAGTCGCCAATCTGTATCTGGCCATGGAGTACGATCTGGAGTTGCTGCCGGTCATCAACAAAATTGACCTGCCCTCGGCTGACATTGAAAAAGCCCAAGAAGCGATCGATGCGGAACTGGGACTTGACCCATTCGCCGCCATACCGGTCTCCGCGAAAACTGGCGAAGGAATCGAAAAAATTCTCCAAGGCATTGTTGAAAGCTTACCGGCTCCCGAGGGAGACCCAAATGCTCCTTTGAAAGCGTTAATCTTCGACGCCCATTTCGACAAATACCGGGGCGTGATTCTCCAAGCTCGGATTATGCAGGGAACACTCAAAGCAAAAGACAACATCCACTTCATGCACGGCGGACGCGACTACCGAGTCGATGAGGTCGGCTACAACCAGTTGAAATTGAATCCGCAAGATAAGTTGTCCGCTGGCGAAGTTGGTTACATCGTTGCCGGCGTCAAAAGTGTTCAGGACATTGAAATTGGCGATACGATCACGCTGGTCGATCGACCAACAGATACGCCAATTCCCGGGTATCAAAAGGCACGGCAGGTCGTATTTTCCTCGGTCTATCCGATGAGCACCGACCAGTACAAAGACCTAACCAAAGCGCTAGACAAATTAGCAATCAACGACGCCGCGCTAACCTATGAAAAAGATTCATCGGCTGCGTTGGGTTTTGGATTTCGCTGTGGGTTCCTCGGGTTGCTGCATCTGGACGTTGTCCAAGAACGCCTGCAACGCGAATTTGATCTGGGTTTGGTCATCTCCGCTCCGTCGGTAAAGTACAAGGTAATGCTCAGAGACGGCAAGGAGATCGAGGTCGACAATCCGGGCTACTGGCCAGACCCGACGCAAATCGAATCGGCGACCGAACCCTTTATCAAGGCATCGATTCTGACTCCCGAGGAACATGTTGGGCCGGTGATGGAACTGTGCCGCGAACATCGATCCGATAGCCAGACGATGAACTATCTGTCGGCCGGCCGCATCGAAGTCACCAGTGAGATGCCGCTGGGCGAGGTACTGTTTGATTTCTATGGGAAGCTGAAGATGATCACGCGCGGTTATGGTTCGTTTGACTACGAGCCGATCGAGTACCGCAAAACGGACATTGTTAAGGTCGATATTCTTGTCAACAAGGAACCCGTCGATACGCTTTCGTATCTGGTGCACCGCGAAAAAGCACGCACCCGTGCCCTGCAATACTGTGACCGTTTGGCAAAAGAGATTCCTCGTCACCAGTTCAAGATCCCGATTCAGGGCGTAATCGGCGGAACGGTGATTGCCCGTTCTACGATCGCTCCCTTTCGCAAAGACGTGACGGCGAAACTTTATGGCGGCGACGTGACGCGGAAAAAGAAACTGCTAGAGAAGCAGAAAAAGGGAAAGGCCAAGATGAAACAGTTCGGCAGCGTCAACATCCCGCAAAAAGCATTCGTGGCAGTGTTGAAAAACGAACAAGAGTGAGACTGGCTTTGCTTCGGTCTTTAACAACACCTGGTGAGAATCTACCATGCCGGTCCATTGCCCGATTGAGTTCCCCAGAATCACCGATGATGACATGCGATCAATTGACTACGCAGTCATGGCGCATGTCTTTACGACCCATAACGAACTGGGTCGATTGGCAGATGAAGTGGTCTATCAAGAAAAGCTGGTCCAGCTACTCGGGGCCGCCGGTATCAAAGCGACAACAGAAGTCCCGATCAAACTTAGCTTTGGGGATTTCTCGACCAATTTGGCAATGGACTTAGTCGTTGAACAAAAAGCAATTTACGAACTCAAAACGGTTTCCCAATTGCTACCGACCCACGAGAGTCAACTGCTGAGCTACCTGTTTTTGGCCAATGCAACACACGGAAAGTTAGTCAACTTTAGAACTCCTTCGGTCCAATCAAAGTTCATCAACACAAGTTTGTCCACCGATGAACGTCAGGACTTTGAAATGATTTTGGCAGAATATTGCGGGAAGAGCGAACTAGTAGATTTAATCCGTGAACTGATCTACGACTGGGGAACAGGCTTGAATGCAGCACTTTATCGACGAGCACTGTTGCAGTACTGGGGTTCCAAGGCAGAAACAGAACAATTGTTACCCATGACATCATCCGGTCATCAGATTGGAAGACACCGATTCCATCTCTTAAATGCGGACACAGCTCTAAGTGTTACTAACTTCAAGGAGCCGGAAAAAGATAGTTTCACCGCGCTCAAAAAGTTACTTGCCGCGAGTCCCCTCGAACGAATCCAATGGTTGAATATAACTCGCAGAAAAGTGACGCTGTCAACGATAACGAAATCCTGAGTTGACAGAAAAATTAGTGACAAAAAGATTACGAGATCAAACACTCAATCTTTCTGTCAACAATCTTTCTGTCACTATTTGGCGCCGCTTACTTGC
>CALKXO010000339.1 GCA_938003615.1 uncultured Pirellulaceae bacterium
AGCCTCTGCCGCTGCTGGTGCGGAACATGATTGATGTTTGGAGTAAGCGTGGCGTCGTGTTGTTGAATGTTTCTCCTCAAGCAGACGGCGTCATCAATGACGAACAGCGAGCAATTCTCAAGGGGTTGGGGGAGTGGATGAAAGTTTACGGAGAAGCCGTTTATGGAACTCGTCCGCATACTGTTTATGGCTACGGCGCGGCGGCGATCAAAGACGGTAGCCACGGTGGCCAAGCGGCGACCATCAAATTTTCAGCCAAGGATATTCGATTCACGCGCTCTGTGGACGGCAAAACCGTTTATGTGTTCTCACTAGGTCAGAGCGAATCTGGCGCGCCTATCGCGGTCAAGCATCTGAGGGATATGTCGGTTGAAAGCGTGAGTGTTGTTGGTGGCGACCAATGCGCGTGGACCCAAAAAAACGGCGTCTTGAATTTGGTTGCTCCTGAGGCTACCGAAGCGAACGAGATTGCGACGGTGTTCAAGGTACAGCTTAAGTAGTATTTTATTCCGGGCCGCTGGCGATTGGGTGTGCGATCTGAGATTCCGTCGTTGAGGAGCTCCAAGAAGCGACGGCTTGCCCCGTTTACGCCGTTCCATCAAACGAGCAAGCATTCCTAATCTAGCAAGCGCCTGCGGTAAGCTTTTAACCAATTAGCGACGCTGCAGTGCGGAGTAAATCGTCATCTGCTTCTCGTGAGTAATTGATGATCTGCTGACCAATGATTGCCAGTCGTTGGTTCAGCGGCAGGTGTTGGGAAAGATCCAGCGGCAAATCTTCTTCCAGTAATTCGGCGCCAGATCGCTGAACAAAATAGCCGACGCTCATGCGCGGTGGCCCGTGTGGGGACTGCTTTGTCCCCCAGTGGGCGAGCTGAGTCGTCCAGCAAAACACGGATCCGCGTTTGCCTTGCAGGGACCGTATGTCTTGCATGTTCTCGATTCGAATGTTGGACGTAGCGTCTTCGTAGTCCGGGTCCAGCGAAGCCGGAAACACACCGATCGACGAGCTTAAATGGTCTAAGTCGGTCAACGGGATCCAGATCGTCAAATAGTCGAGATGATCTTCGTCCTCGATCAACACATCGCGCACTTGGTCGCGGTGCGGCGCGAATGCGGTTTGGTTGGTGTCACGAACAAGCCAGCTCCAAACCGCCGGAAGTACGTCGTAATTCCCGATCAAGTCTTTGAACATTGGATCGAGTTGAAGCAGCAATTCCCAAAACTCGTCATAGACGAAGGCAAAGATGCAAGGGATGTCGTTGGAGTCAAGCTTGGCAAAGCAATGCGCGAGTCGGTCGATCAGATGGGTGTCAAACCAAGAATCATAAGCAAAGTAGCCGTCTTCATTGATCAGCGTTTTGCAGGTGGACCAATCGCGCGAACGTACTTCAATGTCTGTCCCGAAACTAGAAATTGAGTGTAGGGACTGTGATTCGGTGATCGACAAATCTGGACAGAGCGATCGCCAGTACTCAATGTTCTTAAGTTGTGCTTCGTCCACCAAAAATTTATCTTCCGTATCAGAAATGCGCAGATGAGAGACGAGAGGAAGGGAGCAGCCTTTTTCGCAAGCATCAACTGAGCCGTAAAGGCCAACTGAACCGCAAACGTCAACTGAGCCGTAAAGGCCAACTGAGCCGTAAAGGTCAACTGAGCCGCAAACGTCAACTGATAGGCACAGGCGTTCGACTCTCGAAATCGTATTTTAAACTCCAATTCCCCCTAGACCCCAGCCCTAGCTCATTTTTTTTTGCGAGCACTGTGTCTCAAATCCGACAGTCGATAGCATCAACGTATTTGGCTGGAGCGGTCATTCGTTTGAAAACCGTAGAATCTGCAATATCTGGAGGTCGAAAGGCCCCATTTTGTAAGGAAACTCACCCCCCGAAAAAATCGTCTTTGCTTGCTCTTTGCTTGCTCTTTGCTTGCTTTTAGCAGAGGGCTTATTATGCTGGGGCTATCAACCAACCGCACTTTCGTCGCTTTTGGAAGCTCGATTGCCAGCGGCAAAAATCTGACCGTCGGAGTAACTAGATGCGATCGCCTTTTAACTATCTGATGCAAGCTTTTGACAGTGCCAAACGTAACCAATCCAGTCGCAATCTAGCCAACACTCGCCAGCAGCGAAAACTGACCCGCCAGACGTCTTATGAAACAATGGAGCCACGGCGGTTACTGGCAGGAATTGAGTTCGTCGCTGAAACTAGCCAAGTGATCATTGGCGGGACTCAGCAACCTGATAGCGCGACCGTGCAACAAAGAGGCGACCAGCTGATCGTCACCCAAACTGGTTTTGAGTCACGCACCTTCAAAGCCTCAGGAGTTCGTTCCATCCTTTTTGTCGGCCTTGGCGGAGACGATTACTTTCGAAACTTTACAGGCAAGCCAAGCTTTGCCTACGGTCACGCCGGAGAGGACACTTTGATCGGCGGGTTCGGAAATGACACGCTAGTCGGTAACAGCCAGAACGATACCATCTCCGGAAATGGTGGTGATGATACTTTGGTCGCTGGTATCGGCGATGATCGTGTCAGTGGAGGTGGAGGAAACGATAGGATCTTAGGCGTTGCGGGAACTAACTTTCTCAATGGGAACGACGGTAACGACACCATTCATGGCGGATTCAACCGTGACAATATCACCGGCGGTGCAGGCGATGATCTATTGGCTGGCTCCGAAGGCAACGATAATATTCTTGCCAACGATGGTGCCGACTTGATTTTTGGTGGCGCTGGAAATGACAGGGTACTCGGCGGGCGCGGTTCCGATCGAATCTACGGTCAAAGTGGTAACGACACGATTCTTGGTGGACTCGGTGACGATTTCTTAGCCGGCAACGATGGTAATGATCGGTTCACCGGCGAATTTGGAAATGACCGTATCTTTGGCGGACTGGGAGATGACCGAGCGAATTTCACCGGCTTGATTTCAGACTACGTAGTTAACTTCAACGGTGATGATGCTTCGGTCAGCGATCAACGAGGCTTCAACGGCGACGCCACCGACCAGTTAAGTGGAATCAACCAACTGGTATTTTCTAATGCATTCCAAAACGCAGGTGCAGCACCCGTCTTCACCGGGCCTCAACCCGAGCAACCAGTAGACCCCGAAGCGCCTGTCGTTAGTGACGACGAAATCATCACGATCCAGCCGATTGTTGTTTCCGACGATGACGGCTCCAACACGGCTGAGTTCTTTGGTAATGCTGAGCAAGAGGCGGACGTAAAAGAGAGAATTGATGCCATCTACGCGTTGGCTGGTATTGATGTCCTGTGGCTGCCAGCGGTCACTTGGGACAACTCATTTGCCAATACGGGGGATGGGCCCGGTGGCCCGGGCGGAACAGAACGCCCCCGCGAAGATCTTGATGCGATTGTCACGCAGGGCGATGACGCAGGACTTGGCAGTACCGACCCGAATGTAATCGATATGTACTTCGTGGAATTGGTACCGGGGTTTAGCGATCTTGGTGAAAACACGGCCAATGGTCTAGCGTTTCTCGGTTTACCGGGGGTCGCGATTCAGATCGGCGACAATCTGGTAGATTTTGCTGGAGGACGAAATGTTATCGCTGAAGTCACGGCACACGAGATCGGGCATAACCTCGGCTTGAGGCATCAG
>CALKXO010000340.1 GCA_938003615.1 uncultured Pirellulaceae bacterium
GCTATTTGAGATCGAGCTCCAAGCCATTGAGGCAAAAAGACCGCCACCAGCATAGAGCCAGTCGAATTCAGCACCGATTCTCAACTGCGCATCGAACAAAAGTGCCGTAAAAAACGGGCCTGCGCAAAATGGGCAGCTACCGCCTCTCCCCAAAGCTCCCAAGGGCGAGTGACATACCAACGCATCGCAAGTGGAATAACTTAAAGTGAACGCCATTGATTGCTAGCCCCGACACTGCACGACACTGCACGACGTTGCACGACTTTGCGCAACGGAACCGTGGCAGTCGCCAAAACGACTAACCTTTTTTGGCGATCAACCGATTCAGACGCTGACCTTTTTGCCTAAAACGATCCCCAGCACCACGGCCAGCAAACCGAGCACGACGTTTAGAGCAACATGCCCACCTGCGGCCGCGTATTGCCCTTGATGCAGATGGGCAATCGTCTCGGCACCGAACGTAGAAAACGTCGTCAGCCCGCCGAGGAATCCGACCCCCAGAGCAAGACGCGCGGTGTCGGACTGTTCGGCTTTGCCTGAACCAATCAGCAACCCAATCAAAAAACACCCAAGGACATTCGCGGTCAACGTTCCCATGGGAGCAGAGAGCGCTAGGAAACGCTGGCATCCCCAAGCAATGGCAAAGCGACTGATCGCGCCAAAGCCACCGCCGAAGCCTACGAGAATAATGTCAAAGAATTTCATTTGTATTGGTTCGTTTTCCATCCCCCGGATGGCTACAACGCTAAAACAGAGTCGTCTGAAGTCTGCCGACATCAGCGACGAAAAATTTTGCCCTGACCTAAAACTTTAGTCGCATACCGAACAAGATGTTGCTGGTCCGGTATTCAAGTTCTCCGTCGCCATCGATAATTGAACCGGCTGGAAGCGTTGTGTTGAAATGCAGCGAATCAGCGGCAAAATAACGATACTCAACGAACAAGTCGGAGTAACGATTTGTCTGGTAGTTGAGGCCCGCGATCCACTGATAGGCGAGGCTCGTGTCGTTGCCATCGCCAAGGGTGCTTTGGCGGTTGATTTGGAAATCGGCGTCAACCGAAACACCACCAATGCCGCCGCCAAGGTAAGGCTTGATTCGTTGAGTCGGCAGGTCTTTAAAATCCCAGAACACGTTGAGCATCCCGGAAACGGATTCGATCGAGCCATTACCTGGCTGGAACTGAGTGGCTCCGGCATTGCTGATAAGCGACATGCCTTCTAAATCGTTGGTGCGGTAAGTGACCTCTATCTCCGAACGCAGATTTTTACCTTGGATTTGTCCGAAAGCGAATCCGAGAGCAAGACCGTCGTCGTTGCCGATCTGAATTTGCCCCTCGTCGCCGCTGAGCATCAGATCGTCCAAGCCGGTCCAGCCGCCGAAGATGCTCGTGTAATAAAGCATTGGTCCGTCGCCGCCCAGTCCTCCGCCGCCGACAAGTGAAGTCCTCTGAGGGAAGCGACTTGGAGCGTAAGGGGATTCGATTTCCTGATCACCACAGACAACGCCCTCATAGACCTCGTTTGCCACCGCAGGCGAGCAACTGGAAGAAGCCGGCTGGGTGAACTGTTGGCTCAACTGCAGCGCCGGATCCATTGAGAGGCTCTGACCGCCCTGCGGGCCACAACCACAATTGGCCATCGGGGCCGGTGGGCGTTGCTGACAGGGTGGACAAGGAGGACAAGCGTATCCATATCCGTACGGGGAAGCCACCGACGGATTGGCCGGGTTGGCTCCATAGTTTTGCATGGCGTAAGGTGCTACGTACGGATTGCCGGCAGCGTAGGGGTTAGCAGCATACGAATTTGGTGCGTATGGATTTAACGCGTATGGATTGGGCGGATATGAGTTGGGCATCGTTGGGTTCGTACCATCGTATCCGGGCGGGTATTGGCCGTAGGCCCCCGGGCGCGAATCAGTTGGCATCGAATAATACGACGGCTCACGTGCCGGACGATAAACGTTGGATCCGTTCCTTCTTGAGCGATCGTCTTGCAAGTAGGAAGATTCTGATCGGCGCCGGCGACTGGAACCACGGGAACGAGGCGATCGATTGTCTGGTTCCATCAAATCGATCTCGTCGTTGAAGTCGTTTTTCTCCGGAGTCATAAGATCAGTAGAATCGTCTTCCTCACGCGGTAACGTCCGGGGTTTGTCAGTGCCAGCTTTTTCAGTGGAACGAGTGCCTCCATCTGGCGTTGGCAATTCTGGAATGCTATCTGGGTCGGGAGTGAACTCGCTGCCATCGGGCAGGCTCGGCATCCCGTCTTGTCCTGATGCACGTGGTGTTCGTCGTTCCGGCCGCTGATTAGGGGTCGGCCGCTCGGGGCGTGTATCCATCTCGGGAAAGGACGGCGCCGGGTCTAAGTCTGGGGTACGCACACGGGGTTCTCCGAACGGATTGTCACCCCTCGAAGGTTCGGCACGCGGTGCTGTCGCTGGCGGCTGAGGACCTTCTTGCAATTCATCGAAAATGCTCGTGCCGGCGGAATCGGCTTGGCCTTCTCCGAAAAGGTCGCCATCCTGCGGCCGATAACGGGCCCGCATTGTGGGGATAGTTCGACGAACCGTAGAAGTTGGAAAGCGATTTGGGGCGGCCTTGGCGTCGATTTTCTCGATCAATCCGCCCAATGTCGGAAGCTGATGATTCTGGGGAAGCAACCCTTGGTTGACGACCACGCTTTGCGCATGCGTGGTTTCCGTCCCTATCAATAGCACGCACGCCAACGAAATGCAAACTAGCGTTGTTGGTACGCAGGACAGGCGATCCTTGAAGAAGGTGGCCGATGGTTTGAGGCCGTGACGGCCAATATGTTTTCGAGATCCCATGGGACTCTCACTCCAATTTACTTATGACAGCAAACCACGCAAGTCACGAGCGGACTTGCGGTCTGATCTGGATAAGTTCGTATCATTGGCGGACGATAGACGAACCCAATCGGATGCTTGTGCGCAATCCGAACCGACTGTGTAGTCCAAAATATCGGCACAATCGTTAAAGCTTATCCAGCTTCAAATCATAAGAATTGGGAATTTGGCCGCGCAAACACGAGTGCAAGCACAGTTTTCGCTTACTGGCCATCACTGGCCATCCCCCGCCAATCAGATGACGGACTGCAGCGCGAGTGAAATTGCGGAAGGTTGTTCCAGCTTCGCCGGAAGAAAATTGTCCAAGCGTCTCAAAACTATTACTGGCGTCCATGGTGGTTTGCCCGTCGGTTCGAACTGACGTGTAAAAGTTGAATTTCGAAGGGCGACAATGTCGCCTTCGGGAGACCACTTTTCAACTTCTAATAAAACAACTTGCTGGACGCTTCCCGCAACTTCGGCGACGACCTTTTGGCGAAAAGAGCGTAATGTAAGTTAGGCAAGCATGCGTTTTAGAACTCAGAGAAAATTCATCAGGCATTGGACCAACAGACACCTGATGAAGTTAAAAGAAAGCACAGTGTAGCTCGTGTATAGCGACAATTAGAATTCCCTGCCCGCGACAATTAGAACTTCCGCCCTGCTGTCATTTGCTAGCAGTTTGAGTGAGTCAATTTCGAATTGAGCGACAATTAGAATTCCCATGTCTCGGGAATTCGATTCTATCTC
>CALKXO010000341.1 GCA_938003615.1 uncultured Pirellulaceae bacterium
GGCGTGACCGCAAATGGAGCCACGGCGGCATAGTTTTGTTGGACGGCGCCAAATTCTTGGATAACAACAGAGAGTCCATTTTCAGATCCAAACGTACTCAAACGATCGAGCTGGCCAGTCCAGTTTTCGACCAGCTTGCGAAAAGTCGTGTCGGAGACCTGACCTATTCCTGAAACCAAACCCGCATCACCGCGATCAAGCACGCTGTAGTAAGCGCTGACACCAACGTAATCTATTCCAGATTGAGTCAGCAGTTCGGTGTGTTGCCAATTGTCGTAGGCATCGAAGTTAGCAGTGATGCCGATTCGACCATGCGTATTTCCAACCGAAGCAAACGCCAATTCGACGTTAGAAACTAGTCCTTGAATCCAGGCGTGATTGTTAGTGTTGTTGACAAGCGCGTTAAGCTCGGAAGCAACGCTGAATCGGTCAATGCCTTCAATGTGAGCGAGGTCCGAGACTAACTTGCTGTACTCGCTGCGAAAGACCGTACGTTCCAATCCGCTAGGGGCGTAGTTTCCACGCCATCCACCATTGGCTTCGAACAGTGGCAGCATCGTCACTGAAAACCCCTTTTCGTTGGCATACTGCACAGCCGATTCGACGGTCGCAATTGTGGGTCCGCCAGTCAGGTAGCCTCCTTGGACGTTGCGATAAACGGCGAAGGTCACTTCGTCGACGCCCAATGAATCGAGTTCATCGATCGCTGATTTCCAGTTGGTCAGTATGTCCCACGAGTCTTGTGGATTTTGAGGATCGTTGTTGGAAAACGCGGTTAAAATCGTACCGACGTTGGGATCGAAGCTGCGGTGGAAAACGTCCGGCGAATTCGGGACTGTCACGATCGGATCAGCGAACTGAAAGTAGCCGTTGACTTGTAAAAACTCACTTTCACGATATCCAGCGACGACGCCGTCGGCGCGCTTCCAAGTGCCGGTTGAGTAGACTTCGGGAGATTCGGCTTCGAAGCGCTGTCCGTCAATAATGATCGCGTCGATTTGAACGTCGCGATAAACGGGCGTGTAGGCATCGTTGACGAATTCGATGCGCACATCACTGGCGGAGATGGGGGCTTCCGATTGATAGCTGAGCGTGTTGAATCGGTTTGCGTAAGCTCCCGTTCCTAGATCGTCGAACGTTGCGACGACTTGATTTTCAATCCGAAGGTTGATTTGTTCGGTGCCAGAGATTCCTGCTGCCAAAATGTCGATGGTGGCAAGAAGTTTGCGATCTTCAAGCGCTTCAAATGTTGGCTGAAAGCGAGCGGTACGACGGCGACGAGAAGTTAGCTTCATGAGCATCCGGAGGAGAGAAAAGAGTTTTCGCGACCGTAGGGCCTAGACCGGGAGCACATGAAAGAAAGGTTACTTTTCCTACTCAGGCAAACAGGTTGGTGAAATTTTGTTGGAAATATCCTGTGTTTGCCGCTCGATCGTCGGCCCTAACTGAATATGAGGCCCCCAAACATGCCACTTTCCTCAACAAGGAGCGAGGGATCCGCCGAAGTATTGAAGGGCCCCGCGGAGGGGAGAAATCAACTGCATCGATTCGTTGTGCCAATCTTGAGAAGGTTTGCGGCAGGACAATGGGTGGCAAACGATAGCCTTTTCAGCAATATTTTGCCACGAAATTCATCTAAACTAAGATTAGGTTCTTTTTCGGACAAATAAGGAGGCGATGAATTTTTAGCAATCGCAGTGCCAACCGCGCCAGCGCACAAATTGCACACCGACATCGTCAACGAGCAGACATGTTCCGCGTCGACTGTTCTTGAAGTCCGCTGGCGCCGATTATGCGATGCCGAAACTTCTCAAACCCATAGAGCGGCATCGTAAAGAAATTATCAGGCAACGATTTCTTTACCTATGGCCTTTCCCACGGCAAACTGCCGCAGATTCGAATTCACAAGGTCAAGTTGCGAGGCCCGATTTTTCAGCAGTGGCCAACCGTGCGACAGCAGGAATTACTGGGCGGCCAGCGATTTGATACTGCTAAAAACCGAGATAACATTGCGCGATTCTTACGGCGCGCCTATCGTCGGCCAGTTTCTGAGACAGAAGTTGCTCAGATACTGAAAGTGATTGAAACCAGAACAGGGCAGGGGATCCCGTCCGACTCGCCTTGCAGACGCTGGTGAGTTGTCGAAACCCGACGTGTTGAGTGGGCAAGTCGAGCGCATGCTCCAAGACCCTCGTTCGGATCGGTTTGTGGATGGATTTCTCGATAGCTGGCTGGCATTGAACGAGCTGGGGCAGGCTCCGCCTGATCGCCGCAGGTTCAGTATTTTTTACAGCCGCGATTTGGGACCAGCCAAGCGGACAGAAACGGAGGTGTTCACCCGCCATATTTTGGACAATGAACTAAGTGTTGATACGTTCTTGAATTCAGATTTTGCATTTGTGAACGCTGGCTTAGCAGTGTTGTACAACATGGATTTTCCGTTCAAGGATGGGAAGTTTCACAAGGTTTCAATAGAAGGTGACCCACGTCGTGGCGGCTTGCTCGGGCATGCGAGCGTCCTGACGGTGACAGCCAACGGCGTTGACACCTCTCCGATCGTGCGCGGCGTCTGGGGGCTGAAGAATATTCTTGGCACGACTCCCTCACCGCCGCCACCGGATGTGGAGCCACTAGATCCGGACATTCGAGAGGCCAAGTCGATTCGCGAACAGCTGGAAAAACATCGCAGCAACGCAACGTGTGCGGAGTGTCATCGCAAAATCGACCCACTCGGGTTTGCATTAGAGAATTTTGACGCGATTGGGCGTTGGCGCAACACTTACGCTCGGGACAAAGGTCAGCGTGGAACGAAAATCGATGCGTCAGGCCAGTTGGCATCAGGGGAGACGTTTTCCAATGGCGATAAGTTTCGCGATGTGATTTTGGAGAAACATCGTGAAAAATTCTCACGGGCGCTGGCTGAAAAACTGATGGCTTACGCCATCGTGCGCGAGGTAGAAATTGGGGATCGGCCAGAAATGGCTTCGATCCTCGCTGATTTCGAGGACAACGGACGACAGTTTCGGTACTTGATCAATCGCATCGTCAGTAGTAAGACGTTCGTCCAGCCGTAAGCAATAGGTCATAAGTTTTCAGACACCATTAGCCGTTTTGGCACTAGCCACGGTTCCTTTTACAATTGGAAACTTATGGCCGGGTGCTTAAGCGGATGTCGTATTGGCAAACGTAAAGGCGAGCGGAAACGCAAACTCGCACGCATTCGCTTTTCCTGATTCGACGCTAACCGTATTTCCCGAACACCATTCGACCGGCGTTGGTTTGCAGCATACTGGTGACGGTAATGTCGACCTCTCTACCGATGTGGTTTTTGCCATCTTCGATGACGATCATGGTTCCGTCATCCAAATAGCCTACGCCTTGACCGGCGCCCTCACCAGCTTTGACGATACGGATCTTGATCTGTTCGCCTGGCAGGAAGACGGGTTTGAGTGAATTGGCGATCTCATTGAGGTTGATCACCGGCACGTTTTGAAGTTTGGCAACCTTGTTCAAATTGAAGTCGCCAGTGACAACTTTTCCCTCAAGGTGTCTGGCCAGCATTAACAGTTTCATGTCGACTGGCTGGCCTAACATTTCTGGAAGCTCGCGGTCGTAGACC
>CALKXO010000342.1 GCA_938003615.1 uncultured Pirellulaceae bacterium
TTTTTCTTTTTTTCCAGAAAAACCTCCATTTTTTGGTTGAAGACGCTTCTCCACGACCATATGGTAGTAGAAACATCCTCACGTTTTGTTAACACGTTGGATGTTCGGTAAAAAATCTGTTTGAAAGCAGCAATGCTACACTTTTTTATGCCAACCTGAAGCACGAACAAGGTCCCAGCAACGTCACCTTATTTGTTAGCCTTAACGGCATGGGATTTACTTGTGTTGGAGTTGCTTCATTTTCTTACGGTTCAGCTTGTTTAAATTTACTAGAACACTCTTGGAGTAACTACTATGAAACTGACTTTCAAGCTTTTGCTTGTCCTCGCTGTGTCTGCTTGTTCGATGTCTGTGGCACAGGCGGACATTTTACAAGCACCCGGCGCGATAAATCTTGGAGCGGCTGGCGATATGTCTGCTGCCAACGTTGCCATCGGTAACTCAATTTATGGGCGTAACGCCGCTTCCAGTTCCAGCGACGGTACGCAGGTTACTTTCACCATGGGGACAAATAATTTCAACGGCATAAGTATTGGTTTTGCCGCAGGAAATAACGCGACGAACGCTAGCCGGAACGCTTTTTCAGGTGCCGCTGGCGATGTGATTACCTATTCGTTATCGTTTGATTTGTCAGGCACCGATGACGGTGCAGGCAATTTAGGCATGCCGTCATTTCAGTACCGTGTGAATGAGGGTACTGGTGGTCAGGGTGAACGTATTACCCTAACTCCAACTGTATCAACTATGGGTACGGTTAGCACTTACTCCGGTACGTTTACGCTTGCCGATGTCAACCCACCTGAGGTCGTTGATCGATTCTCAATTTTCGTTGCCACAAACGTTGCTGGCGGCTTTGCACAAGGTAGCACCTTTGCTCTCACAGCAGCATCGATTTCTAATAGCGCGACAGCCGTTCCTGAGCCATCGAGCTTGGCAATCATCGGAATGTCGGTACTGGGCCTTGTCATCCGACGCCGCAAAGCTTAGTAATCTGTTAATCTAAATTAGGAAAAGCCGGTCTTGTTGATGGACCGGCTTTTTTCGCGCCATGGTCGCAAACAAAAGCGGCCAGCTGCCGTCAGCTTGCCTATCCAACGAGCGACTATACCAACTCGATCGTCGGTAGCTCACCGGACTTTTTCACGACCTCGCCAATCACGGCCGAATCTTCAAATCCGGCATCGCTCAAGAAACTGAGTACGCCGGCGACTTCGGATTGTTTGACGCCGCACAGGATGCCGCCGCTGGTCTGCGGGTCAAACATTACGGCTGAATCCTTCTGTTGCCAACGGGCACCTTTGAGCTGCACTTTTTCGACAATCAGTCGATTGTCGTCCACCAAGGTGCTTTCGATGCCGGATTCGATTAGCGCCTGAGAGCCCGGCATCACCGGCACGTCATCCATCCGCAGCTGAGCAGAAAATCCACTGGCGGAGAGCATTTCTTGTAAGTGGCCTGTGAGTCCAAATCCGGTCACGTCGGTCACGCCAGATATGCCGTGTCGCACAATCAAATCCAGAGCGATCTGATTGCTGGAGAGCATCGTTTTCAGTAACGCTTGATAACTTGCCCCCGGCAGTCGCGCTTGCATTAACGCCGCCAGCATAACGCCCGACCCCAATGGCTTGGTTAGGATCAGCTGGTCGCCTTCTTGTAACATTCCCTTGGTTCGCGTGTCGACGATTTGGTCACCAAGAACAGTGAATCCGATCGTCAATCGCGGGCCTTCGATAGAGTGACCGCCAACAATCGATCCACCCATGCGGTTGATCTCCTCCACGCTGCCACCCATCAGCTCGCGCATGATTTGCAGTTGGGTTTTCGAGTGGACCAGCGGCAATTGAACGATCGCCAGTACCCCGGTCGGTTGAGCCCCCATGACAAAACAATCACTGGCTGAATTCAGTAGCGCGATTCTGCCCACCAGATACGGATCGTCAAACGGGCTGGCGAAGAAATCGGTCGTCACAGTGACTTGATCGTTCACCGTTCGAACAACCGCGGCGTCATCCGGATTGACCAGTCCGACGACGACCGATGGATGGTCAGGAATATCCAGCTCTTTGAGAACCGAGGATAGGACTTGGCTACCGATTTTGCCACCGCATCCCAAGCATCGCATCGCGGTTTCGGTGTCTTTGGGATTCGGCATTTTCATCATCGGCGGATCGTACGCTGTGTACATCGCCATGAATTTTCGATCGATGCGATCCTTGAGGTACCAGCACCATGAACCGTAGAACGTGCGCCCACGATATTCGGCGATCGATTTTCCATCCGCCGTATTGATCAATTTGAGATAGCCGCTTTGCGGCACGTATTGCTTGAGTGCAGTTTGCTTGATAGCCCGTTTGAGATTCTCCCACAGCACGGGGCCTTGGCGGACGGCAAACACCCCTGCTTTATCCGTGGGCGAAACGGTCATCGTTCCCGTGTCGCCAACGGCAAAGATGTTTTCATTCGAAATGGTTTGTAGCGTAGGCTTTGTCAGTAAGAACCCTTTGACGTCTTTCTCGATATCGATCTGCGAAAGCAACTGAGGCGGTGTCGCGTCGGTTGCCCAGATGACAACGTCCGAGTCGATTTTGACGCCGTTTTCTAGAATTAGGTGAGTCTCGGTGATTTCGGCCACGCGCTGTTCGGATGAAACCGAAATCCCTTTGTCACTCATTAGCTCCGTGACCCGCTCACGCGTCGCTGGCAAGAGTCCCGAGCCGACTCCAGTTCTGCCGGCGACCAACCCAATCTGGCAATCGGCTTGGTTGTTTTGGGAATCGTCTGATCGGCGCTGTAGGCAGAACGCGATTTCGATGCTGCCAATACCGCCGCCAACGATCGATACTCGCACCGGAGACGCGTTTTGGCCATTGGCCTCACGTTTCTTTTGGCTGGCGACCGTTTCGATACGCTGGTCCAGTCGCTGAAGTAGCGTCTGCATCGGCTTGGCTGCGATCAGAGAATCGCCAGAGACGGTGACTCCCGTGAGTGAGGGGCGCGATCCGATTCCAATCGAAAGAAGATCGAAGGTAAGTGCGGGACGGTCGCGAAACACGATTTGCTGTTGCGCGTGATCGACCGAGGTCACGTCGCCAATAATCAGTCGCACCCCTGCTGAAGCGCACAGACGCACGAGATCGATCTCCATTTGTTCCGGCAGATATTGTCCTGATAGAACGCCCGGCAGCATTCCTGAATACGTCGCGACCGGGAAATTTGATACGCAGATCAGCTGAGCGTCAGGAATCGGCTGCATTTTCCACATTTTGACGATGTGTGCATTGGTATGTCCGACTCCTAAAAGTACGATCGTGTTTTTGGCTGTGTTGGTCAGCATTATTTTCCGTAAGCTCGCCCGAGATGTCGTCTTCGTCTGCGTCGTATGCCAAGCAATCAAGTTAACCTCAAAAAACCAGAGGCGACACCTCAAAAAGGGTTGTCGGCGCGGTTCTTCAAATGGAGTCAGACTCCCTTTGGAAAACGACTACTGGCGAATTGGCAAGCCGCAGCGGAGATCGTACTGTTGGCGATCTGTTTTGGACTGGTCGCTGGGCAACGCGCCCCGGATGTTAACGAGTCTCATTATCTGTGCAAAGCCAAACACTTTTGGGATCCGAGCTACTGTCCAGATGACATTTTTCTTTCGTCATCTTTTTCACATCTGGCTTTCTATGTGTCGACGGGCTGGCTGACAAAGCTAGTGTCGTTGCCCGCGTATGCGTGGATCGGGCGAATTCTCACATGGATTTTTCTGGCCGCCGGTTGGCGAGCGATCTGTCGGCAACTGTTTTCGCTGCCGCTAGTTTCCGTGGTTTCCGGGATCTTCTTTCTGATACTCAACGAGCGTCTACATTTAGCGGGCGAGTGGGTCGTAGGCGGATTCGAAGCCAAAGGAATTGCGTATGGGTTTGTCTTCTTTGCTATCGCATCATTGCTGAAGCGAAACTGGCAATGGGTTTGGCCTTTGTTGGGTTGCGCCTCGGCGTTTCATGTATTGGTCGGCGGTTGGGCAGCCATCGCCGCCGGAGCTTGCCTGCTGTATAGCATGATGGCCCCTTCTGTGCGCGAGCCGGGTGGCTCGGTTAGTTTTGGCCAAATCGTCAAGATTCAGTCGGTGCCGTTGTTGATTGGATTCTTGATCGCGCTAGTTGGCATCCTGCCACCATTGATGGCCGAATCGTTCAGTCCTCACAAGGTTGCCGCCAACGCGGTGTATGTTAACGAACGCGTTGCACATCATGTCAATTTTGCTTCGTTTCCAGTTCTTTTTGTTGGGCGGTTTGCGATATTGATTTTGTTGTGGCAAGTTTTTAATCGTTGGTTTACCAAATCCGGTTATCTAGACCGAACACTTCTCTACCGCGTGAAAATGCTGGAGGTGTTTGCACTGACGACGCTGTTGTTTTCATTTGCGGGGCTGTTGTTGAGCGGTGTGGCGGAGCAAGGTGGTGAAGGCGCGGTATTTGCGAACCGCTTTCTAAGGTTCTACTTTTTCCGATTGGCGGATGTTGCTGTGCCGGCGTCGTTGGCGTTGGTGACGGGCTGTATTTTGTCGCGCTGGATTGCTGACCGAGGTGATTTTCCGCATCAGGCTTGCAGTGGTATTTTTATGGGATGTATCTTGGTTGCCGGCGCTACGCTGGTTCAGGAGAACCATGCCGACGGGCGTCCCAATGCTGATGCGCGCACGTTACTCTCGGATCCGGTTGACTCGGGGCGTACGAGTCAGATCTATCGTAATTGGCGAAAGGCTTGCGATTGGATTTTAGAAAATACGGACCAAGACGCCGTCTTCATCACGCCGGCTCAGCAACAGACGTTCAAATGGTATGCGGGACGAACGGAAGTTTGCTGTTGGAAGGACGTGCCGCAGGATCCCAACACGATGGCCAAGTGGCGAAAGAGAATTCGGTTGCTGGTCGAACCGCAGCGCGCGTCGGACTTAGGGATGTTCGTTTACTCCGATGAGCAGATTTTGGAAATGGCGGATCGATTTGGGGCCACGCATCTGCTGGCGCTTCAGCAGTCAGCGGAACTGCTTTCCGAGCCGACGAAATTCCGACAGGTTTACCCCGAAGATTCGGCCGCCCGAACGACATTCAGTGTCTTCGAATTAGGCAAAAAGTAGTTTGGAAAAGCGGCGAATCGGGCTCAAATTGATCGTTGAGTTTTTTTACGCGCCCTTTTAATATATTGACAGTTCAATTAACTAAAATTTTCTTCCTGTTAACCTGTTTCTGCCATGTCAGTTGCTCCTATTAATGTGCGTAACTTCGATCACGTGACTCTTGTTGTCGGTGATCTAAAGAAGACGGAACACTTTTACGTCAACGTGTTAGGGTTGGAAAAGACCACGCGTCCTGCGTTTGATTTTAAAG
>CALKXO010000343.1 GCA_938003615.1 uncultured Pirellulaceae bacterium
CATCCTCAACATCGCCTTCAATCTGCTCGCGGGAGGCACTTGCTTGGAACACATCGAGACTCGAAGAAACGACGAAGCCTACCTCGAAGCCCTGGGCACACGCAGGATTCCCGCCCCACGACAGCCGGTGACTTTTGCAGACGCTTCGATGCCCTGAAACTTATTCAGTTTCAAACGGCCATCAACAAAGTTCGCCAAACCGTCTGGAAGCAACAAGGCGAAGCCTTTCTCGAACAAGCCACCATTGATGGCGACGGTTCAGGGAGCAAGTTGTGATTGAGAAGGGGTACAAGAACAATGTACTCGTTCGCGAATCGTACGCTGAGTTTGAATACCAGCCGACGTCCTGCGAGAAAGCGTACCGCATGGTGGTGGTTCGCAAAGAGATCGAGTGCTCGGGCGGCCAGCAGCGTTTGTTCGATGACGATCACGTGCGTTATTTCTTCTACATCACCAACGGCAGCAAGGAGAAGTATCCACCGCGCGAAGTGATTCGCCAGGCAAACCAGCGCTGCGATCAGGAGAACACGATCAGCCAATTGAAGGCTTGCGGCGGGTTGTCGGCTCCGCTGCATGACATCGAGAGCAATTGGGCGTACATGGTGTTTGCTTCACTGGCGTGGTCGCTGAAGCAATGGAGCGGTTTGCTGGTTCAGGAAAAGGGTCCTGAGTCGCACCGCAAGAAGCAACGTAAAGGCAAGCGGCGGGTGGTTCGGATGGAGTTTCAAACGTATTTGAATTCGTTGATGTTGATTCCAGCTCAAATCATCCGGAAGGCGCGTCAGACGGTTTTGCGGTTGTTGACCTACCGCCCATCGGTTGATCTTTTGTTGCTGATCCATGATCACGCTGGCCGACCGATGAAGGTGTAGGTTTCTGATTTCAAGAAGCCAAAGTCAGGATGCTTTGGTACCGCTAGAACGCCTTGCCCGAAAGCCACTGCCAACCGAACAGCTGAAAATAAAAAGAACACAATGCGACCAAAGCCGCAGCGGTTCGCGGTTTGCGCCCGCCGAAACCAGCCAAAAACCAGAAATTCCAAATGAGCCTTCGCTTGTTTAAGGACTAGATATCCGAAAGCGAGATCCAAGGACTATTAGATGATGGGACCAGCAATTGCGTATTTGGACCAGACTCCGGAGGCGCTAACAGCACTTCGTCAGAGTCTAGATCAACTTCCAATTCCAATTCAACCGCTGAACGAGGAAATGATTCAATGGCTTCTTCCGCAGAACTAGCCTCCTCATCGAGTGGCAACAAGGACGTTTCCAACGGGGGGGCATTTTCTATTTCGACTTCTTGGCTGGAAGACCCTAGAGAGGCGAAATTATACTGCATCGCGCTGGTTGACGAAGGAACCACTTTGCTTTCCGCTGGTGAAGTCGCACGGCCATTGTCGAGCATGTTCTCACCGACAAACTGCACCGATGTGTACGTAAATAGGCTCCCTTTTTCGAAGTGAACATTTCGAACCGCCAATGTGTATTCAACTTGCGATCTGTAAAAGTTGATCCGAGCGTCAAGCACGCGACGTTGCGCTTCGAGAACTAGATTAAACGGAGCCTTTTTCTGCAAGTTAGTTTCCTGCACTGCAGAGAACTGGGCTAGAGCGCTATCGAGCCGATTGTATTGCAACTCGTAGGACTTCAGTGCACGGTCAACATCCTGAAACGCGTCGCTCAAGTCACTGATAATCTGGCGTTTTTGCTCACGCAACAACTGTCGTTCACGTGCCAACCGATTCTGTGTATTCCTTAACGACGCGTGAGCCTTGCGGTATCCAATCGGAATGTTCAGATCCATTCCAAGTTGCCATTCATGGTTTTCATTGTCCAACATATTCTCAACCGCACCGGATGTTGGAGCTAGGTCTGTACTGCCGATTAGGTTCTTTCCAAAACCACGAATTTTATACTGCCCTATGAAGTCCAATTGCGGCAGCAGTGAGGCTCGTGTGGCCATCATTTCCATTTTGACGCGCTTAACACGTGTCAGTTGGCGAAGAATTTCTGGCCGTTTACTCAACGATTGGGACACGCAGCTTGCCCAATCAAAAACGACGGGCGCGAGATTCGGTTCGTCACTCGGCCGCAACAACTCGCTTCCGTTGGCCGGCAAACCGATCAACAACCGTAAGCGTCTTTCGGCGACTCGAACACCCGAGGACGGACGAAACGTTCCCGCAGCGCTTCCGTTATTGGATCTCGTCGCATCAGCAACACGCCCGTAGAGCGCGTCGTTGACTTCAGATTCAAAACGGAAGTACTGCTCTTTGGCTTGCCCTTCTTTGTCTGCTTCTCCGCCGGCTTTTTTCTCATTGCCCAATGCCTTGATGCGACGCCAACTTTCCAATGCGTTGTCGCGCGCCATCTTTTTCGCTTCTAGGTCGCGGTAGGCGTAGTACAGATCCCAATATGAGTTTTCGACATCGGCAATAAAATTTCGAACTGCGAGTTTCAATTCTGCTGCACTTACGTCAGTACGTGTCTTGGCAATCATGACGCCATTGAAGACACCATCGTTAACGTTTGGGCCAGCGATTCGATTAAACATGGCGCTGCTGCCCCGCAGAAGCGGTTGGCGAAAGTCACCCTGAATCGCGTTGGACCAAGTCGAACTCGGGTTGCCGAATCGATTTCCGATCGAGTTGTTGAAGTCATATTCCTGAACCGTGGACAGCGAGAACAAGCCACCATTGACTGCACGCTTGGAGAGACCAGTACGAATCTCGCCAAGGTCTTGAACAAGAACACCATCGGTTGCCAAAAACTGATTGTTCACCATCCGGTCGTTTTTTTCAAAGAACGCTTGACTGAAGAACTGCGCATCGAATGCGCTCAAGGCGGCTTCTTCACCACTTTGGGGATCGCTGTAGACAATCGCGGGATCGAATACCGATGCGATTGCGTCTGGGTTCCTCAACGTGTTGCCGCCAAGATCCCGAATGATCTTCGAGTTATCGATGCCAGTCTGGATAGCTTGCTGGAGGGACATCGATGAGTAGATCGGCGTCTCGTTCTCAAATGAAACAGGCGCTGGTGGAATCTCGATCGCGACGTCCTCCGCGTCAAGAAAATCGTTGTCATTGACAGGTCCAGCAATGCCGCCTCGGCCAAATGGACTCAACGGAATTCCGTTCGCAGCGGTAGGCTTGAGCGGAAAGTCTTGGCGCAACGCCACATCGTTCGCTTTACAGCCCAAAAGTGCTGTTAAAACGCCGAATATCGTGCAAAATAGGAGTGAAATGAAACAATGTTTCATCACTTGGCGGCCAATGGATGTGAAAGTGCGTAGACCTGCATAGCGTACAATCGCTACAACCCTTATATCTCTCGGGTGTTGAGGGCATGCTTCTATAATGCAAACGCGCATCAAACGAGATAGCCACGAATGAATCCCTCGTGCGTTGGTTAGACGATTGGAAAAGTTGCTATGACAGCAGAAAACACGTCAAATTCGCTTATCTTTCAAATCGACCAACTCTTGGATGAAGCTAGCAAGCTGGCAAAGACTGAACAGGACTCAGGCCGATTCTTTGACATCCTACTTCAACGGACCGTGCTAGCGGTGCAAGCTCAGGCAGCTGCGATCTGGATGCTGGGGACGGAATCGCACCCTGTTACCATCGCAGCCCACCAGTTGTCGAAGCTAGACCACCACGCGCGGAAAACACAGCAGGCCATCGACCAAACCATTGGTGAGTGCATCGAAAAAGGCCAAGCAAAAAAGCTGATCGCCACTGGCAAGTCATCTGCGTTGTCGGTTTTCTGTTGTCCGTATGATTCCGGTGCAGGTTCACTGGATTCGGCGATCGCGATCTATTTCGCGGACCAAGTCGATCCAGAATCTGCATCCGTTTGCGCGAGCTTTGCGGAGGCTATTGCTGAGATCGCCGCGGATTTTGGGAGCCGGCAGCAGTCCCAAATTCAATTGCCTAGCGCTAACTTTAGGGCGGAAGCGTCAGCCACATTATCGGATT
>CALKXO010000344.1 GCA_938003615.1 uncultured Pirellulaceae bacterium
CACGGCCAAGCCATATTTCAGATACATCTCGGGCAATAACTTTTGAAGTTTGGGGCCGATTTGTCCGCCAATCAACACGCCCGGGATCGTGAATTTGGCGACCGAAAGCGATTCGCCAATCGTCCCCTCGGCAGAGTGAAACGCGAATTCGTAAAAGTGACCCAACGACGCAACAAGCACTGTCACGACAACACAAAAGACCGCCGTTCCAACGGCCACCGGTGTGGGAACCTTGCAACGCGAGATCAGGATGTAATCCATCATCTCGCCCAATCCCACCGAAATTAACCCAACCGTGGCGCCGCCCAAGCTGGCGATAAATCGCAATCCTTTTCGATTGCACACGGTGTAGCGATAGGTCTTGCCGTCAGCACTGGTCAACGAACTCTCGTGTTCTTTTGGTTCAGCAGGAGCATCCGTTTCCTCGGCACTTTCCCGTTGTTCTTGCCTAGTCGCGATGTAGATTTGAATACCGATAAACGCGATGCCCAAGGCGAATCCGCCTTTTAGCATTTCTGGCGAGACATAGGACGTTAGCAACGTGCCCACGATTGCAGTTGGGATCGACCACTTCAGAATGCTGACTCCCAGCTTGTAGTCGATCAGCCGGTTGCGAGAATAGGCGAACAGGCCAGAGGAGAACCCGAACAACTCGGTAAAGAGCGCGGTTCCAATGGCGATCTGCGGATCCAGCCCAAGCACCAATATAAACAATGGTGAAAAGAAAATAGCGCCGCCGACTCCCGAAGCCATCGCCACTGTAGCGATCGCGATCGAAGCAGGAAACAGATACCAAAGATCGGGAAGGAAGTCCATGTGTTCTCGATCTCAACGATATTTCGAGTGCAATAATTCCGATAAACCAGTTGCTGCAATTCAAACTGCAGTGCTGCTGCCTATTTCTTTCAAGGCCGTGGAAACGAGCGCCTCAAGTTGCTGCTTGATTTCATCGTTGGTGACTTCGCCTTTTTCCACATCGAAGTTTTCTGAAAAGCTCGGTAGCGAAAACGATCCAACGACGTTGGCACCAAAATGAGTCGCCGAGTTGATGGCCGACTTAAGCACGTTCTGCGCACCGTTTGCGCCAGGGGACGTTGCCAGATAAATGACAGGCTTATCCTGAAACACAGTACGTTGGATTCGGGTCGACCAGTCAAACAAGTTCTTGTACGCGGCAGTGTAGGTGCCGTTGTGTTCCGCGTAAGAAACAACGACCAAATCTGCTGGCTGAATTGCGTCGAGAAACTTCTGTGCACCTTCGGCCTTGCCGACTTCTTTCTCCATGTCTTCGCTAAACATGGGAGCTTCAAAGTCGCGGATGTCCAAGACATTCACATCCGCGTCATTGAAAAGTTTGGCAACGTAAGTCGCAAACGCCTTGTTAATTGAAGTCGAACTCGTAGAAGCCCCGAATGCAACTATTTTCATTTCGTTTCGCCTGATTGAATTGCCTGATTGAATTTAGAGAAGACAAATCTGCCTTGTTTGATCGCAAATTTATTGCGTTATCGTTCTATCCGAATTTTTGCCTGCGCATGTGCCATTGAATATGTGACCGCGACTGCCTCGGTGCCCACCGGCTTGAAAGCAAATGTTTTCGAATCGCACGATTGGATGTCACGTCCCATGTGAAATGTTCGGATGTATGAATGTCCTCTTCAAGTCTCCCTCTCAAGTGAGCAATTCCGGAGCAACTTGAACGCAATCTGACAGCAATAAGGAACTTAAATCATGCGTCCCAAATTCATCACAAAAAACATGCACGCCTTTCTCGACTACCCCGTCGCGATTGTGTTGATCGCCGCACCATTCTTGCTTGGCCTTGGCCAGACACAGCCGATGGCGTTTTGGTTGTCCGTCGTCACAGGTGTTGCAGCGCTGACTCTGACCTTGCTGACCGACCACAAGCTTGGTGCCGTTCATGTCGTGCCGTACAAAGTCCATTTGGCAGTTGATGGAATGGTTGCGATCGTCTTCTTGGCCGCACCGTTTGTGCTTGGGTTTGCTGATCTCGATGCGATGTACTACTGGGCCAATGGAGTCGCGGTAACGATGGTCGTCGGCTTGCACAAACCTGAAGTCGAAATGAAGCCGATGGCATTGAGTCAAGCGGCTGCCTGATTGTCCCACACCGAAAATCGTGCAAGAGACTTCAATGTTAAACTTCATCGCTTCCGACCACGCCGGCTACGACCTCAAAAGTGAACTCAAGACCTTTCTTGAAAGCACCGGTCACGCGGTCGAAGACGTCGGAACGCATGAGCGGTCGGCTGTTGATTATCCGGACATTGCGTCGGCATTGGCAGCCAAAATTCAGGATGCGGAAAAGAACAACCAACCTGCAAAAGGGATTCTGATCTGCGGCAGCGGCGTCGGCGTTTCAGTCGCCGCGAACAAATTTCCCGGGATCCGAGCCGGGTTGTGCCACGACAGTTATTCGGCGCGGCAAGGCGTTGAGCATGACGACATGAATGTCTTGGTGCTTGGCGCGCGAATCATCGGAACGGAGCTGGCGAAGGTGCTGGTCATGAATTTTTTTCAAGCGGAATTTTCGAACGAGCCGCGGCACCTTCGAAGGCTGGAAAAAGTGATCGCAATTGAAAACAGGAATTGCAAGACGGAATGATTGCCTGAGCAATCCTGCCCTGATGTGCGGCAGGTCATGTTACTCACATGGCGAAGCGACATCAAACTGAACATCCACATTTACAAGATTGGAAAGCCCGATGTCGATTGCCGTTGATCCCATAGCCATACCTGCCCTGAATCCACTTGCACAACTTGGAGGTTTAGGCCAGTCCGTTTGGCTGGACTACATCCGCCGGAGCCTGATCGAAAGTGGCGAACTGAAGCGTCTGATTGAAGAAGACGGATTGAAGGGCGTGACCACAAACCCAGCGATTTTTGAAAAAGCAATCGTCGGCAGCAGCGACTATTCCGAAGCGTTGTCCGAAGCTGAAAAGACTCACGGTGACCCGGTTAAAACGTACGAAGCCATCGCCATCGAAGACGTTCAAGCCGCCGCCGATCTGTTTTCGGATGTCTATCGTCAAAGCGAGTATCGAGACGGCTATGTCAGTTTGGAAGTCTCGCCGTTCATCGCCAACGACGCGGACGCGACACTCGATCAGGCGCGTCGGCTTTGGAAAGAAGTTGATCGCCCCAATGTAATGATTAAGGTTCCCGCCACCGACGCAGGCATCGTGGCAATCGAACAGCTGATTGGTGAAGGCATCAACGTAAACGCCACGCTGATCTTTTCCCGCAACGCTTACAACCGCGTCGCCGAAGCATTTATTTCCGGACTTGAGCGCGCGGCTGATTCGGAGCTTGACCTTTCCCGAATCGCCAGTGTGGCAAGCTTCTTCATCAGCCGTATTGATGTTGCGGTCGATGATGCTTTGCAATCCATCTTGATTGGCATGCCGGACTTCGAACTCCGGCAACAGATCGAATCTTGCATGGGCAAGGTTGCGATTGCCAATGCCAAGCTTGCCTATCAGGATTTTCGGGAAAACTTTGGCAGTTCACGCTGGCAAAAACTGGCCGATCAAGACGCCCAAGTTCAACGTGTCTTGTGGGCCAGCACGGGCACAAAGAACCCGGCGTTCAGCGATGTTCTGTACGTCGAAGAGTTGATCGGGGCTGACACCGTCAACACGATCCCACCGGCAACCTACGATGCGTTTCGCGCCCACGGCACGGCAACGTCGACGTTGTCGCAGAACGTGGCAGAAGCCGAATACGTTTTGAAAACACTCGGCGACGTCGGCGTTTCGCTCGATGAAATCACCAGCCAACTACTCGCCGATGGCCTGACCGGATTTTCCGAGTCCTTCGAGCGCCTGCTGCGAGCGGTCGATATCAAATGCACGCGCACCGCTGGCGAAGCGCTGAGTGCGAGCCAAACATTTTCGTTGCCAATTCGGCTTTCGCGTAAAGTAAGCGAGGTCATTGAGCATTGGAAGTCAAATGGTAATGTCAGGCGGCTTTGGAACCGAGACGCGACTCTCTGGTCAGGAACCGATGAAGCTCAATGGCTGGGTTGGCTGGGGATCACCGAATCCCAACTGCAGCATCACGACCGTTTGACCAACATGGCCGACAAAATTGTCGCCGAGAAATTCACGCACATTGTGTTGTTGGGCATGGGAGGTTCGAGCCTCTGCCCGGATGTCCTGAAAGCTTCATTTGGAAAGGTCATCGGGTTTCCCGAATTGCTGGTGCTTGATTCAACCGATCCGGCTCAGGTCGCGTCGATTGAAAATCAGATTGAACTGAAAAGCACTTTGTTTATCGTCTCCAGCAAGTCTGGGTCGACGACCGAGCCAAACATTTTCAAACAGTACTTCTTCGAGAAATTGGCACAGCAAGTCGGTCGCGACCAAGCGGGCAGTCAATTCATTGCGGTCACCGATCCCGGTTCGTCTCTGGAAGCCATTGCAAAACAGGATCAGTTTCGACACGTGTTCCACGGTGTGCCCAGCATCGGCGGCAGGTATTCGGCGCTTTCGGATTTCGGCATGGTGCCCGCGGCAGCGATGGGCATCCACGTGGCGCAGTTACTACACAAAGCTGACGAGATGGTACATGCCTGTTCGGCGTGCGTGCCGTTGGACGAGAACCCGGGTGCCATGTTGGGCATCGCCATGGGCGTCGCTTGCAATCAAGGGCGTAACAAATTGACGATCGTGGCGTCTCCGCAATTCGAAACGTTTGGCGGATGGCTGGAGCAGTTGGTCGCTGAATCAACTGGCAAGCAGGGGTTGGGCATCGTGCCTGTGGATCGCGAGTCGTTGACCTCTCCTGAACAATACGGAGACGATCGGTTGTTCGTTTACGTGCGTCACGATTCCCAACCGGAAGAACATCAAGATGCCGCGATCGAACAATTAGAGCAAGCAGGGCATCCGGTTATTCGAATCGCCGTTAACGATGCGTACGATCTTGGCCGTGAGTTCTTTCGCTGGGAAATGGCAACCGCCGTTGCGGGAGCCGTGATTGGCATCAATCCGTTTAACCAACCCGATGTCGAAGCCAGCAAGATCGCCACGCGTGAGTTGACCAACGCGTATGAAAACACAGGTCGGCTGCCTGACGAAAGCCCATTTTTCGAGGAGTCGTCACTGGAGCTTTTCGCCGACGACGCCAACGTCCAAAAGATCAAGAGCCGTCTGACTCAAAGCGAATCGCTGACGGAGATACTTCGCGCTCATCTTTCGCAACTTGAGCCCAACGATTATTTCGGGCTGCTTTGCTATGTCGAAATGAACGATCAGCACCAACAGCAGCTGCAAAGCATTCGACACGCCGTGCGAGACCAACACAACGTCGCCACCGTGCTTGGCTTTGGTCCTCGGTTCCTGCACTCAACGGGACAGGCTTACAAGGGCGGCCCTGATAACGGATTGTTTGTGCAATTGACTTGCCATGATGAACGCGACCTGAACATTCCGGGGCAGAAGTTCACATTCGGAATCGCCAAAGCAGCTCAG
>CALKXO010000345.1 GCA_938003615.1 uncultured Pirellulaceae bacterium
GCAAACACGACTGGCCGAGTTCACATTGTCCAATGTGTTGGAGGAAGTCGGTCAATGGATTGATACTGGAAGGTCGCTATTTGAGATCGAGCTCCAAGCCATTGAGGCAAAAAGACCGCCACCAGCATAGAGCCAGTCGAACTCAGCACCGATTCTCAACTGCGCATCGAACAAAAGTGCCGTAAAAAACGGGCCTGCGCAAAATGGGCAGCTACCGCGAGTCCTGTCGAAATCGACCTGTCAAAAGTTTTTGCTCCGGAAATAGAATTTACTCTCGTTAGGCCGCGGGTCGGATTTTTACCAACGCACGACACTGTTGTTCATTGGGAGAGCAATGGAAAGCAGGGAGCGTTAACACTCAAGTCGCATCGCCAAATCGAGAAATTCAGAATCAAGCTTCTGCCGGACTCGGACCGTATCACGTTTTGGCAGCCTCAACCTTGGGCCAATCATTTTGTTGCGATCAATGTGGACGAGGTTTTGGCCGACGGAACGGTGGATAAGTCGGCGAGGCCAGCGATTGAGCCGACTGTTGTATCATGGCATGTTGCAACCGCTGACGAACCGTTGACCTTCCGCGGCGCTGGTCCAAATGTGTTTCGAATCGACCAAATGGTGGAAGATCAAGTGCTCACGCGCATCGTGCCGGTTACGAGTGACACCAAAACATTCGAGTTGGCTCCTACCGGAGAAAACAGAATTGGGCGCTTCCGTATCTTCCAGTTAGGAGCGGCAGAATCTGTTTCCCCTATCTACCGGCCAAGTAGGAAATCCGAGCATGCCGTGCAACATTGGGTTCGCGATGCCGTAGATGACGTTTTCGCTGAGGCGGCCATCGAATCACAGGTCCAGCCGATAGAAGCGCTAAATTTGTTGTCACTGCGAGGCCCGGATGCAGATCCGGTGGACATCGATATTGATGATGTCACGGAACTTGGTGTCCATGATTCCGGGACCACTGGATTCCACTTTGGCTATCAGCAGCGGCGAGTGGTCGATGAATTTCCTACCACGCAGAAACCGGGCCGGTTCTTTGATATTGGCCTTTCCAGTCGCAAGTACGACCCGTGGAAAGACGAATACCGTCAGTCAGATTACTTATTTCGGCCGCGAATCGGATCAGGCCCGACATTCGGTGCATCGCATCAACGAACTAGAAGCCTAGGCTCTGTCAATCAACGATGGGATGATTCGGCCGATGGGCAAGGTCCACTGCAAATGAACTGGAAGCTGTACGCCCTTGGACAATATGCGGGTACACCGTTGGGAGCAACGCGCCGTTCGTTTCCTTGGACGGCCGGCATCAACGGCGGCATCAGTCGTGGCTACCGGATTACTCCAAATTTGGGCCATCGGCCTTCGGTTAGCTTTTTCGGACGCTACCTGAGCGAGTCTGAGGATTCATTTTCTGAGGCGGAATTGGATCGGGATATCTTCACCTCCTATAAACGGGATCACCGATACGGATTACGGTTATCCGATCAGTTCACCTACCAATGCTACATGGACCGCCGGCTTTATCTACGTCCTACGTTAAACAGTAACGAAGATCAGCTTGTTCCCGACAATGTGGGTTTTGCGATTGGTGCCGATCAATTGTTTGGAGCGATCCAAGTGCACCTTAGCTATCGAATGACTGGGTTTTTGGCCGATAATGATCGAGCAGAGAGTTCGATCCAAAATCTCGTAAGGTTGGATTTGACTTCGGAGAGATGGAGCGAAGCAGGTTTTCGCTCGGAGATGGATTTTTCGTTTATTCATGAAATTGACGGCGGCACAAGTATTGGGTTTTCTTTCAGTCGCTACTTTAACGATGCACGCCTGTATCGTGATTTCCGTCCCGGGACCATCTTGTTTCGCCCGCTTAAACAAGAACGCGCAGCGCAAATCGACACTCGTTAAACGGCGACTTCATCTATGGCGATAGCGAGTTTTCAAAAACGCAACGGATCGCCACGAAAAGCTGTTAAACAAGATTTTTCGCCCAAGCAAGATCGCGATTCCCAAAACAGCTCTGACTCACCTACCGGCGATTCCCTCGAGTTCCTGCAAACACCACTAGGCCAGCAACGAATAACCAAGTTGCTGGAGCTGGGCCTCAATAAGCACCAGTTGAAACTAAACCGGGACCTCCTTGTTGAACTCCGGTCCGAGTTCGGCAAGTGGCTTACTGCCAACCTAAGTGGTGCCGAGTCTCGTTTGCGCAGTGTTTCGCAACTCCGCCGCGAGAAGTGGCTGCTGAACGAAATTCCCAGTGGTCAAAAACGTCAGGGCTCGCAGGCGCCTCGTTTTCTATGCGATTTTTTAGTTTTCATTCTTGGCAGTGATCTTGAACAGATCAAACAGCTGAAATCGGTCAACGGCCAGTTCCGCCGTAGTGTTGCGGCTGCCACAACGGTTCGAGACCGCCAAGAAATCATCCTGCACTACGCGGCAGAGTTGGGCGCAAGCCCTCAAGAACTTGAAGGCGATGAAGCGGCTTTCGCGCGATGGTTCGATGAAGAAGCACTCAGCGATCGCTTCATCAGGCGGATCGGCGAGCGCGAAATGCGAATTAATTTCATCCTCAATCGGCTTGCCGAAGCGACGGTACATGTCTTTTATCGCTCTCTTGAGTTTAGTGCGGCCAGTACAGGAAGCAATCCGGTTGACCAAGCGAATCGGTTGACCGGAATCTGGCAGCGTCTGAATATTGAGTCCGCGCTTTTAGCAAGTCTCGTGTACGAGGGAGACACTAGGATTCATGTTGCCGCCATTCGGGCAATACGCGTTATTCTAAATGCGGTTCCACCCAACGCGGCAGCGCAACTCCTCAGTCAGCAGATGCTGAACTTTGTCGACCGCGCAGCACGGCAAAGGAATTCTGATGTTTGGATTCAATGCGAGGCCATCACTATCCTGGCATCGCTTTCCTTTCCAATGGCCGTCAGCGTGATGCGCCAACGTCTTGAGAAACCTGGTGAAGGTGACGACATGTTCGTTCGCCAGCATATTTGGGCTTTGATTGGCGATCGAACAAAGCTACATCCCGACGAACATTTGGAAGTTCCGCTCGCCCCGGATCCAAGTCCGTTCGTGCGTCAGAAAATGGTTGCGGCGACTTTTTTCTCGCATCTCCCCATGGTCCATGAGTGCTGGTGGAACTTCGCGTTGACCGATCCAGATCCCAAGGTTCGTGCTAGTGCGTTTACCATCGGAATGAGTAAGCGTCTCCGTCCCCAGCAATATCTTGACTTCCTTAAAGTGTTGCCAAGCGTACTGAAAGCTGAGTTAGATCCATTTGTCTTGCGCGCCGCCGCTTGGTCAGCTGTGACATCAACGAAATACTTGATTGAACGAGTCGAAGCGATTTCTGAAAATCAACCATCTCAAGCCAGCTTTACGATGGAGACGATAGTTCGTCAGCAAGTGCTACCGGCATTGCTGAAAATTCAGGAAGAACACCCTTCGACGAACGTACGGCGTTGGGCTTCTCAGGCGTCGGAAAGAATATGGGCGACGCTCGATCCGGGGATTCGCAGATTAGTCGCGCAGCTGAAGCCGGAACTGCAGAAGATCAAAATAGGTCGCTCGAAGCACTTTCCGTTAGCATGGTTTAGCTGGATCGACGACGTGACGCTTGGGCGACTTTTTTCTGTGCTGTCGCAAGATGATTTTGGATACGATATTGAAAAGAATTTCATGGGGGTGCGGATTACGCGCGGTCCCCGATTGGGATTTAGACTGTGGCGTTTTCTTTTTGAAATCACTCATTCCGCCACCGACAAACGACGGACCCATCGACACACCGTTGGACGAATTAGCACTGCGACGCTCAGGGCTCCTTCGCAAATTACGGGAGAACTAAGTCAAACAAAAGTGCCTGGCGAGCCTTTGGTGATTGGCGACGATGGTACATGGCGACCGTTTCTGCCTTTGGTGGACGATTTTGTTTCGATTATCAATATGAGCTGGTTGAAGCCCAAACAGGTTGCGTTTGTCAGTGCTCAAGGAGTCACCCGTGCTACTGCCCCACCAACATTGATCCAAAGAATCAAAGCGTGCTGGAAATTGACGATTGGATTGGCCAATTTCGCAGAGCCGCGAAATTTTGACGGGGATGAAGTTAAGTCACGAAAATATCTTGAGGCATTCGAGGAACTTGGCTTTCGAATCGATTTTCAACCGCATCGCTATCGCAGTCAATCCGTTGGGCAGGGAGCTGAGCTTGCCAACGCTGAGGAAATGTCATGTCTCGACGATAGCGTTACTAGACCGACAACTATGAATTAACCCGTCACCAAGGCATGATTCTTGCAAAACATTCTTCGCTGTTCTTCCTGTTTTGCCGAGATTGAATTCCCAAAAAAGACCTTCCTCTGTTTGATTGACAAGTTCTCAATCAAGTCA
>CALKXO010000346.1 GCA_938003615.1 uncultured Pirellulaceae bacterium
CCGTCGGGGGACTAGCGCTATTAACTCTCGCGCTGATTTTTGTTCCGTACGACTTTAGGATGACATGCGATGGGACTTTGTTACCAGAGTCACGCAGGAACGTGTTCGCCAACATCTCCGGAGTGGTCAAAGAAGTCCTTGTCGATCATGGCCAGACGGTTTCACAAGGCCAACCGTTGGTGCGGATGGAAAACATCGATCTGGTACAACAAGTCGAAACGGCAGCCGGAAAGTTGGAGGAACTGACGGTCGTGATTGCTTCGGCCAGAACGGCGATGTCCAACAAACGAAATCAAGAGCCGTCACGAGACGATAACATCGCGGCATTGGAAGCGCAACGGCAAAGCGTTGGGCGTGAACTAAAGCTCTTGCGGGAAAAAGAGAAACGGCTGACTGTTCTCAGTCCAATTTCGGGAAGCGTTGTGACGTACGACGTGCGCGATATCCTCAAGGATCGTCCGGTGGAGCGCATAGAGTCGCTCCTGGAAGTGGCCGATCTGTCGGGGAAGTGGCAGCTGGAACTGAATCTCCCGGATCGAAAGATTGGGCACGTGGTGCAAGCGTTTGAAGCAAACGATGGCCAACCGCTGGATGTGGAATTTATTCTAGCGGCTGAACCCGGAAAAACACTCAAGGGGAAACTCGTAGAGATTGGCAAAGCGACCGAGATGCTCCCAGAAAAAGGGCAGTGTTTAAAGCTGAAGGTTGCCATCAATGACGAGACGCTGGATATCAAACAATTGCGATCGGGCGTCAACGCCTACATCGATTGCGGTGAATGTTCGCTAGGGTACGCGTGGTTCCATCCGGTGCTTGAGTTCATACAGACGAAAGTTTTGTTTCCGTTTTTCTAAAAAGATGGCTTAGCTTCCTGTCCGCTTTGCTGTCGCGCGGTGAACAGCCTAGCACTTTCTTCTACCTTCACACTCCGCAGCCGTTGTTTCACGACCAATAATGTATACCGACCATTCCACAACTTCGTCCGATCGACGTCCGCTAACCATGCGGAAGCGCAACGATCTTGAAGTTCAGGAAACGCTGTATCAAGGCGAGCAGTCGTGGATCATCAAAGATCCTATCGCGCTGAAGTACTTTCGCTTGCAGGCGCCTGAATACGCGGCGTTTAAAATGCTGGACGGCGTGAACAGTTACGCGGCGATCAAACTGCATCTGGAAAACCAGTTTCCCGAAATGGAGTTGCGCATCGAAGAAGTCTACGCATTGGTAACCTCGTTGCATAAAAATGGACTGTTGCTGTCTGACGCCGCCGGCCAAGACCAACCGTTGACTGATCGACGAAACAAGGAGTTGAAGCAATCAGCCGTCAAGTTGCTCATGAGCGTTATGTCGCTAAAGTTTCCCGGCGTCGACCCTGAGCGCTTCTTGTGCTGGTTGTACCCCAAAGTTGCTTGGATGTTCTCACGCGCCGTGACAATAATGCTCGCTTTAATGTGTATCTGCGCGTTGCTGTTGGTGCTGAGTAATCTTGACGATTTCTTCAGGCGACTTCCGGAGTTCAGTCAGTTTTTCAATATCAACAACCTGTTGTTCATGGGGGCGATCTTGATTGTGACCAAGTCCGTCCACGAACTTGGTCACGGATTGATGTGTAAACACTTTGGTGGCGAGTGCCACGAAATTGGATTTATGCTACTGGTGATGACGCCGGCGATGTATTGCAACACGTCAGATTCTTGGACGTTACCCAATAAATGGCACCGTATCGCAATTGGTGCGGCCGGAATGTATGTGGAAGTTGTGTTGGCCGCGTTTGCGACGTTTTTGTGGTGGTATACGCAACCCGGTTTCGCACACTACTTGGCACTGAACGTGATGTTCCTATGCAGTTTTTCAACGCTGGTCTTCAACGCCAATCCACTGCTGCGCTATGACGGGTACTACATGTTGTCTGACTATCTGGAGATTCCCAACCTGTCGCAGAAGGCCAACATGGCTTTGGTAGATCAGTTGAAGGTTTATTGCCTAGGAATGAAGCCGACAAATTCTCGGTTGATGCCGCAGCAGGGTTTGGTTTCGTTCGCGATCTACAGTGTGGCCTCGTTTTTGTATCGTTGGTTCGTCATGCTGGCGATTTTCTGGTTCCTGATACAAATGTTTAGGCCATACGGGCTAGAGATCATTGGGCATTTGCTCATTGCGATGTCAATGATAGGGATGGTGGTGATTCCCATTTACAAAGTCGCCAAATTTTTTGCGTGGCCAGGGAGATTCAGAGAAGTGAAGACGTTCCGATTTTTACTGACTTGTGCAATCGTTGGCGTCCTCGTGTGGACACTGTTTTCGATTCCTGTTACGCATCATGTCAAATCAAGTTTTGTGACGCGCCCGATAGACGCACAAATGGTGTATGCCACAGCGCGCGGCACACTTACTGAAATCTCTCTTCGTCCGGGGGACGCGGTTACAGTAGGGCAGAGAATAGCGCGTTTGGAGAGTATTGATTTGCAAATTGCGACTGAGCGTTTGCGTGGACAGGCTGAGCAACTTTCAGCTGATATCGCCGCCTATCGCGCGACGGCCAGCACATCGCTGGGCAATACACGCATGATCTCAGAAGCGAAAAGGAAATTGGCCGAGGTTGAGCGACAGATTGAGCTGCAGAATAAGGTTGAAGGTCAAT
>CALKXO010000347.1 GCA_938003615.1 uncultured Pirellulaceae bacterium
TTTACTGAATTGCGCGAGGAGAGCGTTAACCGACAAGAAAAAAACAGCCCAAACGCACTGTTCCCCCCTAACAATCCCAAGTGGGCTCGTTCCCGACTGTTCGGCCCCGCTTCTATAGCCAAAACCGCCGAATCCCAAAAAAGACACTTGGTAAATGAGACCAAGACCGCTGCACAAAAAGAGAGCAGGCTTCACGTGCACTCTTATCGGGCACTCGTGCCTCCTGTTTTTGCAGAACCCCAGAGACTGCGTAATGCAAGCAGTAGCATGACATTACTTCTGATTCCTTGCCCTCACGGAATGATGGTGGCAAAAGAACGCAAGTCTTTGCTGAGCTCGTCTGGCCCAACGGCCTAATCCATCTGAGGACGAGTCACCGGCAGGAACTGCATTCCTTAAGCGAACCAACCCTAGCTAAAGAAGCTATTCAATGCAAAAGGAGTTTGAAGTGAACGAATCAATGGTAGCAGACGGATTTGAAGCCAAGTGTCAAAAGGTATTGCAGGTAGCGCGCGAGCTGCATGCTCGGCGCCCTGACTGGGTCACATTTTTCAGAGAGACGCTGGGCGTCAGTGGTGCCGCTCGCAGCGTGTTCCCAGAACAAAAAGATTATACTGTATTTGAGCAGTCGGCAGAGTTCACCGAGATTCAGGATCTGGTCGCCAGCCTGAGAACGAAGAAACCAACTAGTGGAAAAAACGAAGCCACTAAGGTAATCACCGTTCGATTGCCGGAAAGCCTGCATGAGTCCCTTAAGGCAGAGGCGGCCGATCACAATACTAGCATGAACAAGCTGTGTATTACGAAGCTGCTGATGGCGTTGATCGACGAGCAAGAGCAAGCTCAGGCTCGCAATAATGCTCCGGCTCCGGCTGTTCAAGCTGCCCCTCAGACTCCAGCAGTTGCTCCTAACAATCCGGCAACGCCTGCCGCGCATCCTCGCCAAGCGTTCCCGCCGCAACCGCAAAATCCTTCATCTGGATTCCGTTCTACGTTCGGTCAATAAGCGGGTATGGAGTTTTGGGGCGGACTGGAGGCGCTGGCAGTCTAGGTCGTGGCTCTGAAGCCCATGCCAGCAAACTTCGTCAAAAGTTAATTTTGGCGTTAGTCGTTTTGGCGTTGGCCGCTGTTCGGTCGCTCAAAACCGTGGCTAGCGCCAAAACGGCTGACAGGCGAGATTCCAAGTCTTAGCAGTGATAAATCACTAGGATCTCTTCACAGGGCGCTGAGGCGAGGGCACGTTACCGAAAAATTAATTGCTTAGTCGAGACGAAAGTCCGCACACACAGTGTGCGAGAAGTCGGTAATTGTTTGGCGAACCTTCATTGTCGGAGGGGGCTTCCTGTTGACATGGTCGATAGTGGTAGATAAAACATCGCTCAGTTAACAGCACAGCACGTTTTGCAGGGGATTGCCTGTCTTGTTGCGTGTGAATGCACCGTTAGCACATATGGGGCCGTAGCTCAGCTGGGAGAGCGCTTGCATGGCATGCAAGAGGTCGAGGGTTCGACTCCCTTCGGCTCCACTAAGCGAAACACCTGTTTTGCTTTAGTTTTTGACCGTCCACGCGTAGGGACGTGCAGGAAAGCCTGAAAGTAAATTGAGTATCTGTACTCAATTTGCCCGATGGAATTTCCAACATGCGTAATCTAGGAAAGCCCCCTCGATGTATCGACTGCATCGGGCATCCAGCAACTCGACCGTTAACATCAACGGTATTCCTGTTGTCTATCTCGGCAAGCCCAACGGACGCAGAGTTACTGTTCGATCATTTCCTCTGCGCTTTCAGCTTCCCCGCGACTTAAAATTTTCCCAGCCGAACATGACTACGTTCTCACGCCCGGGCGCTAAGTTGGAGCCAAAGAGGTGGAGAAATTAGCGGGCCTTGCAAAAAAGATAAAAACACAGAGGACACAGAGTTTGAGTTTGCGATTCCCTTCTGCGATTCCCTTTTGCGATTCCCTTTTGCGATTCCCTTCTGTGATCTCCGTGCCTCTGTGTTTCAAATGCCCGAGGCAACATTTGGTGGGTGATCCGACAGTCGGTGAAATTTCGGATCATTGGGAGTTTACAACTCTCGGCGAAGTTTGTGATCGCGGAGGTCGCAACGTTCAAACTGGACCGCTTGGAAGCTGGAACACGATCAAGAACGAAGACGATTCTACGCTGCTGGGATACCAGTTGGAGAAAGTCGTTCGCGGCTATCGCCCAGTGCAGTCCATCGTGGCTGGGAAGTTCAACCGGCATCGCAGCCTCCGAAGCAAACACAATTTCAACATTTCGCAGGGCTTTGCTCTGCAAACTCTTGATCGTCTGCTGCTCAACGATGCGTCCCTCACGCAACACAATCACCTCGTCGCACAACTCTTGGACTTCACTCAGCGAATGGCTGGAAAACAATACGGATCGGCCATTTTGAACGACGTTTTCCAATTCGGCGAAGACTTTTTTTCGAATTAGCGGGTCGAGGGTGCTGGTGGGTTCATCCAAAATCAAAAGCCGTGGCTTGTGCATTGGCGCCTGAACTAAACCCAGCTTCTGCCGCATGCCGGTTGAATACTTCTTGAATCGTTTGTCCAACTCCAGCCCCAACAGGGGATCGATCTCGCCATCACAGTTTCGCCCCCGCGCGTATGCCAAGAACTGTAGTGTTCGCGACCGGTAAGGCTCGGATACAAATTCACGTCGCCCGGCAGATAGCCGACGTCAGATCGGATCAACTTCCCCTCTGTTTGAGAGCATTTTTCGAAGATCGTCGATTGGCCCGACGTTGGGTTCAGTAAACCCAACAGAATTCGAATCGTCGTTGTCTTCCCTGCCCCGTTGGGACCGAGAAACCCGACTAACTTGCCCGGTTCAACCGAAAAATCTACATCATGGAGAACGGTGTGAGATCCATAGTCTTTTTGACTTTGCCCGCAAGCACTTTAAACACCACGAAAAAGATAACCAGCGTTGGGACAAGAGAGTTTCGGCCCCCATATTGAAGCCACGCCAAAGCATAAAACACCGGTAATTGACCTTCTTTTGCCAGCCTCGCAGTCAGACAATCTGCTGTCGCCATTCTGTTACCGTCCGGCTGAGCGTGCCGCACGATCGCGATAATCGGTAAAACCCAAACCGCGCCCCCATCAGCGCGACAAACTGTGCCCACCCATTGGGTAATATTTCAGTTTTTCCTTAGATCTTTCGATAGTAAGGGAACGGTTTCTTAGGGCCTTTCCTTTGAAGCCCCTTTTTTTTGTTGCAATCGCCTCACCCTTCAAAAGTTCCTAAGCGTATTTTTTTATGGAACCCACCTCAAACTCAGACCTGTCGTTTCCTGAAAACGATCAACTTCGACGTGTGGCCGACGAGAGTCAAGTTATTTCCAAGCCGGAACTTCGGTCTGCCCAACCCAGCCAACCGACCGAAGCTGATAACGCGACTCTCAACTCGAAAATCATGATCATCGATGATGAGCAGTTGGTTATTCGAGTGGTGAAGAGGTTTCTGGCAACTGAAGGCTATCACAACTTCATTTCGATCAATGATCCTCGTAAGGCGTTCGACACATTTGAGTCCGAGCAACCGGATGTAGTGCTGATGGACATCATGATGCCGCACTTGACTGGGTTGGACTTGCTGCGACAGCGACAGCGTACGCCCGAATTCCAGCACATTCCGTTTATCATTCTTAGTGCGGCCTCAGAAAACCAAGTCAAACGAGATGCGTTGCGGTTGGGGGCAACCGACTTTCTGGCTAAGCCCGTCGATCCGAGTGATTTGAAGGTCCGAGTGAAAAACGCACTGATGGTCAAACGCCACCACGATCACTTGGCGAATTACGCCATCGAACTAGAACGTCAAGTGCGCGCTCGTACGAGGCAGGTCGAGCGCTCGCGCGAACAGATTATTCACTGTTTGGCTAGAGCGGCCGAATACCGCGACAATGAAACTGGAGCTCACGTTATTCGCGTTGGCAAGTACTGTCGCGTAATTGCGGATGAGCTTAGATTTGGCGAGGACTACTGCCACCAAATCGAAATGGCTGCCCAGCTGCACGACGTGGGTAAGATTGGAATTCCGGACGCCGTGTTGCTCAATCCGGGCCGTCTGGACAAAGAAGAATTTGAAGTGATGAAGAATCACTGCTCTTTAGGCTGCGAGATCATGGAGCCTCTGGCGGAATCTAATGGCGAAGTCGTTCGTCAACACACCGATGTCGGTGGATTCATTATGGATGGCGTTGACTCTCCGATGTTAGAACTGGCGGCTTTGATTGCTCGAACCCACCACGAAAAATGGGATGGCACTGGCTACCCCAAACAACTCAAAGGCGATCAGATTCCGATCGAGGGAAGAATCTGTTGCGTTGCTGACGTTTACGATGCACTCTGCAGCGAGCGCCCTTACAAACCAGCCTTTCCAATCCAGAAATGCTTGGAGATCATGCTGGCCGAACGCGGCACGCGTTTCGATCCGATTGTCCTTGACGCGTTTTTCCGCCGCTTAAGCGATATCGAGAGAGTTCGTTTGACCTATGAGGACAAAGTTCAGATGGATCAGCTCAAGGTTCATCGCAGCGTGTACCAACCCAAACAACTTGACGACTCTAGCGAGCAACCCAAGGGGTAACGTCTGCTCTTCGAACATTCTTCCTGCCGCGCTGAGGCCGGCAGGAAGCTCTATCGGTCTTCTTGGGCCACAGTAGCGCGGTTTGCGCGCTCATCGGTGCCCCTGCGACTATGAAGCTCTGCGGCACACCGATCGTTCCTCGAATCCCGAAGTTGGTGATAAATGCTGCGTCAACACGCTTGAGATGCTTACCATTTAGGAGGATATCACTATAATCGGTGACATCATTTCTCTCACAGGAGCAGACAGTTGTCAGAAGCAGCAGATATCGGCCTGATCGGCCTCGCCGTGATGGGCGAAAACCTTGTTCTCAATATGGCCAGCAAAGGCTTCACCGTTGCGGTCTACAATCGCACCACCTCAAAAGTTGATGACTTCATCGCTGGCCGGGCCGCCGGAAAAACGATCATCGGCGTTTACTCACCTGAAGATCTGATCAAAAATCTCAAGCGCCCGCGCCGAGTCATGATTATGGTCAAGGCTGGACGTCCGGTCGATTTGGTCATCGAAAGCTTGCTGCCGTTCCTCGAGGAAGGCGACATCGTTATCGACGGCGGCAACAGCGAGTTCCCCGATTCCGTCCGCCGTACCGAAGACCTAAAAGCCAAAGGCATTCTCTACGTTGGAACGGGTGTTTCAGGTGGCGAAGAAGGCGCACTCAAAGGCCCATCGATCATGCCTGGTGGAAACCCAGACGCGTGGCCGCAT
>CALKXO010000348.1 GCA_938003615.1 uncultured Pirellulaceae bacterium
CTATCAGACGGGAAGAAAGTACGCCGAGGATTTCAAGAAAAAAATGAAGATCAAGTTCGATGAGCACCTGCCACAATGGAACTATACTGCCATTCCCGAGGCCAGCTGAAATCGGGAAGTTATTTCGTGACTAATCCTTAAAGCGGCCCTGACCATCGGAATCCCTGCAACCGTTGATCTGGCGGAACTAAGCGAAAAGCTCGATGCGATCTCCGAGCGATTGGATATCGAATGCACTCTCAAAGTGGATGAGTAAGTTCGAGAGGGGAACCGGAGATCTTGTTGGTTCTCACAAGCATGAAAATGATTCATTATGAAACACACGAATGACTCGAAAACAATCCGAACGCGCGATTCGTGTGTTTCGTGGTTAAATTGATTCTTCTGTTTAGTGCCTATTCCGAAACCTCGGGTCGGACTCGAATGTCCAATCTACGACGAGGTATCGGGATAGGTTCTTAGTCACCCAGCTCTAAAATTTGCCGCGCTGCTACCAGTAGGAGCACACCACAATGATTGAATACAACAACAAAGTCTGGTTTCGTCACATTCTCAACTTCCACAAGACGGATACGTTTCGGATCCTGATGTGGGAGATGCTGATCGTGGCCATCTACACTGGGTTGGTGGCGGCAGCAGAGATTCACTTGCTGCGCGACTTCCGTATGAACGGTTCGGGAGAAGAGATGGAGAAGATTTTCAAAAACACGACCATCATGCACTCGATCCTTGGATTCGTATTGTCCTTGTTGGTCGTTTTTCGAACAAACACCGCCTATGATCGTTGGTGGGAGGGACGCAAACTGTGGGGAGCATTGGTCAACAACACCCGGAACTTATCCGTCAAGCTAAACGCTTTCCTGCCGTCGAGCTGTCAAGATGAACGCGCGTTCTTCAAAACAATGATCGGCGATTTCCCAACGGCCTTGAAAGAACATTTGAGAGAGGGAATTAAACTGGATGAGATAGAAGATATTGAAGGCTACAAGGAACGTTTTGCCGATCACGAACACATTCCCAATCTCTTGATTCAGGAAATGTATCGCAAAACGAACTCCCTTCACTCGGCCGGTCACCTCGATGGCGATCAATTGATTGTGGTGGACAAGGAACTCAAATCGTTCTTTGACATTATGGGAGCCTGTGAGCGCATCAAGAATACGCCGATTCCATTTTCATACAGCATTTTTCTCAAGAAGTTTATCTTCTTTTATATTATCACGTTGCCGATCGGATTCGTGGCTTATTTTGAATACTGGGCGATACCGATTTCGGTGTTCGTTTTCTACGTTCTGGTTTCGCTAGAGATCATCGCCGAAGAAATCGAAATGCCCTTTGGCCATGATCCCAACGACCTTCCAACGCAAAAACTTTCCGACATGATCCGCCGCAACGTTCGTGAGATCTTTGAAGCGTGAGCAGAAACAGGCAGAGCCCCATCGAGGTATCGCGTAACATCTTCGCACATTGGCTTCCTGACGATAGTTAGGGAACCAGTGAGCTTCAACCTCTTAATGATCTTCAACCTCTTTAATTCCAGAGTAGTAGGAAAATGGTTGCCAATCGAGAACTAGATAACAAGGCGGCGATCATGATCGTGATCGAATATCTTGGTGACGTCCAACCCGGACAAAGATGTTCCGCCGTGTTCTGTGATACCGAGGCGATCCGACGCGAGAAAGAGTTTCACGCCACGTTGTACAGCCAGAACGGCGTTCACGATCCCGATACTCTTGCTGCGATGGTGGAGGCCAATGTGCCTAGCGCCCCTTATTGGTTAGTCTCGATCAAACCAGCCGAGCCTCACCAAGGCGGCGATGGGCAGACTCGTATTTGCAAAGTGGATCATCGAACGAGGAAGGTGTTGCCAGAACGCTCTTGATCGTGTTGAACAACGAGCGCACCAAACAACATACCCAACGGCGCGCTGAGTCACGCGAAGCTTCTGTTATTGGTGAAATATTACTCTCGTGGGCTCGGCGCGCAGTGGATGGTGACTAACCACGAAACATACAAACGACACGACACGACACGAAACATACAAACGACACGGAAGGTGCGTATGAATTGCTTTAATGTAAATCGCGTGTTTTGAGGTTAACTTGATTCCAGTTCCGGTGCCTTCTTCGATCCCTGAGATTAAAGAACCGGGCCGAACTTAAGAAAACCGCCGAACCTCGCAAACCACCGGCAAACGCGAGTGAATCCACATGAATTTGGCCAGCCTGCTCTCAGGAAACAGGGAAGGTTATCCGAGAGATTCTATTGACGGCAAATGGCAATTCTGCGAGTAAACATATTGGAATTATGTGGTATCAGATGTAGATCTAATTTTACGGAGTCGTCATGAAAACGATCGTGTTTGCCTGTGTTATTTTTTTGAGTGTTGGATCACTAAGTGCTCCCATCGCATGCGCTGATACCGGTGGGCCTGCGACACTCAATGTCGCCAACACCACTTTGGTGAAAAACGGCGTTGGGCAGCGCAGCAAAATGTTCCTAGCGCTTTACGAGGGCGCACTTTACCTGCAAAGTAAAAGTACTGACGCAGCAGCCATCATCGAAGCCAACGAAACAATGGCGTTTCGGATTAAGATCACCTCAAAATTCGTCAGCCAAGAAAAATTAGTAGCGGGGCTGCAAGATGGTTTCGATGCTGCCACCGGAGGTGATACGTCTGGTATCGCAGCAGAGATCGCGCAGTTTCGCGCCTGTTTTGCTGGGCCGGTGAAAATGAACGATGTTTTCGTGTTGGCGTACGATCCAAACACGGGCGTTACCGTTCACAAAAATGGAGCGGTGCAAGGCACTGTCCAAGGCGGCGCTTTCAAAAAAGCCCTGTTCGGCATCTGGCTGGGGAACAATCCGATTGATGCGGGACTGAAGAACAAACTGGTCGGCCGGTAAAAGGAAGAAAAGGCTGCCGGTCTAGTTCATACACTTTCTTAAAAGACCGCTATGCGCATCCACGCGATAAGACTTACACCGGATCAGGATCTGATGCAGGCGCTGCGTGCGTGGGCCAACGACCACGAAGCGGCTTCGGTTCTGTCGGTAGTGGGGAGTTTAAACCACGCCAACTTGCGTTTTGCCAATCAGCCTCAGGCAACGCGCATCGACGGGCCGCTCGAGATCTTGTCGCTCAGCGGCACATTGTCCAAACACGGCGTTCATCTTCACCTGTCGGTGGCCGATGGTCAGGGAAGGATGACCGGCGGACACCTGAAAATCGGTTGCGCTATTTACACTACCGCTGAGATTGTTTTAGGCGTCTACCCCGACCTGGTCTTCGATCGAGAGTTGGATGGTACCTACGGCTACAAAGAGCTCGTCGTGCGAACAAAACAACCTTAACTTGCCCCGGCAATTGCCGGCCACGGAATGAAGGGCAACGGAGTGATCAGCAAGGGCATCATGCCCCCACCACGGAGTGGCTGGCCTACCTTGAAATCGCCTTCGTTGTCATTCTTACGTGGCTGCCAGCGCTTGATCGAGATCGGCGATGATGTCATCGATGTGCTCAATTCCAACGCACAAACGAATCATGTCCGATGTAACGCCCGCTGACTCCAGTTCTTCATCGGTCAACTGCCGATGAGTCGTGGAGGCCGGGTGAGCTGCCAAAGATTTTGCGTCGCCGATATTGACCAGTCGTTTGAACAGCTGCAATGCGTCGTAGAACTTCACGCCCGCCTCGAAGCCGCCTTTAATTCCAAACGACATCAGCCCTGATGGACTTCCGTCGGTGTATTTTTGAGCGTGCTGGTAGTACGGGGAATCGGGTAGGCCTGCGTATTTGACCCACGCGACTTTGGAATGTTTGGCCAAGTACTCGGCAACGGCCTTCGCATTTTCGCAATGACGCTCCATCCGCAAGGAGAGCGTCTCCATACCTTGCATGATAAAAAATGCATTCATCGGGCTGATGCATGCGCCGGTGTTGCGTAGTGGAACCGTGCGAGCGCGCCCAATATACGCGGCCGGCCCGAGCGCTTCGGTATAGACGACACCGTGATACGAGGGCTCAGGTTCGTTGAGCATCGGAAACCGATCAGCATGCTCTGCCCATGGGAATTTCCCTGAATCGACGATCATACCGCCGACAGAGTTTCCGTGTCCGCCCATGTACTTCGTCAACGAGTACACGACGATATCCGCACCATGTTCGATTGGCTTGATTAATGCGGGCGTGGCGACCGTGTTGTCAACGACCAGCGGAACGCCATGTTTATGGGCCATCGTAGCGATTGCTTCGATGTCGACCACGTTACCTGCTGGGTTTCCGATCGACTCGCAATAAACGGCGCTCGTATTTTCGTCGATGAGCGCTTCCAATGCCGCTGCGCTATCGTCTTCGGCGAACCGCACTTCGATACCTTGCTTGGGCAGCATGTGTGCGAACAGCGTATAGGTTCCGCCGTACAGCATAGGCACCGATACGATGTTACGTCCCTGTTCGGCGATGGTCAGAATCGCGTAATTAATCGCCGCACTACCGGCGCTTAAGGCCAGCCCACCAACGCCACCATCAAGGGCCGCGCAACGTTTCTCCAGCACGTCGGCAGTCGGGTTCATGATGCGCGTATAGATGTTACCTGGCACAGCGAGATTGAATAAATCAGCTCCGTGCTGAGCATCATCGAACTCGTAGGCGACGGTCTGATAAATCGGTACCGCGACGGCTTTGGTGGTTGGGTCGGTTTCGTAGCCGGCGTGAATCGCAATCGTCTCTGGTTTCATCGTTTCTGGTTTCATATTTTCAGTCCTTGCTTCCAATTTCTATACCTAGTGGATTATTTGGGTCGACGCCGTCGGCGAACGAGATTTTTCTGTCATTATTGGTCAAGCGATAGACCATGCCCAGCCAGTTGTTGACGATCGATTTACCCGTATCGAGCCACGTGTTGTCCAAGTGGGGGTCGATCTGTTCTTCGGGAAATGGTGGGACAGGCGCGTTTCGTTTTAGGCAATCGCGAACGATGGCTTCGTAAGCATCCACGATCGCGGTCGCTTCTGGTGAAAAGTAATTTTCTAAATGTGGCGGGTAATCTGCTCGATCACCTGCCACAAAACGGCCGACCTCTCGCTTGTACTCTTTCAGCAGGCTGTTGCGATCGTACTCGGGATGGCCTTGAAAATAAACAACGCGGAATTGGTCGGGGCTGACTGCCAAGTGAACTCCACTGTCGGCGCTACCGGCCAAGATCTTCATCCCTGCGGCTTCCATTTGGGTGCGGCTGACCTCGTTGTATCTCGAATGGGGCACGTCAAATCGCGTGTTGATGTCACGCAGTAAGGGGTGGTCCATCTGAGCGATGCGATGTGAGTAGACACCCCATTTTTTCTCGGGCAAGCGTTTGCGATCAATTCCATGAATCGCTTTAGCAAGCGCGTGGGTGGCTAAGCAGGAGCAAAGGACAGAGGTCACGTTGTCGGCTGCCCAATCGATGATCTGGTAAAGCGCCTTCCAGAACGGCTCTTGCTCAAGAATCGGATTGGCGACATTGGCTCCCGAAATAATCAGCGCATCCAACCCGTCTTTTTGGAGCTGTTCAAAAGGCAGATAGTATTGGTCGATGTAGGCCTGAGCTTCATCGCCACGCGGCAAGCCGGGAATCGTAAACGGATAGACAAACAGTTGAGCGATTTGATTGCTGCTGCCGACCAGTCGCATGAACTGTCGCTCGGTGACCACGAGCGCCGAATCAGGCATCATGTTGAGGAACCCGACGTGCAATTCCCGAATGTCCTGCTGCAAGGCATGCCCAAGTTCCAGAACGTTTTCGCCCCGGTTATGCAGATACTCAAATGTGGGTAATGGAATGTGAGCAACCAGCGGCATCAGCGTCTATTGTCCTGCTTCGCAAGCCCCGGCTTCAGTACTGCCAAGTTTCACGATGGGTGGATACGAATCGAAATACCCATTATACGATCCAATCCATTCATTGCCCATCGGTAAATGGCTACTGACGGGCCAGCGAAATGCGACAGTTCACGTCAACTGAAAAGGGAATCGCCCGTAAGAAACCGCGGCGTAGATTCCAAATTTCGAAAACGGTAACAATTTAGAACCTGCGAGATGAACTCATTTCATTTCTTGCCCCTTGCTTCCTTGATTTAAGCACCCGGCCATAAGTTTCCAATTGAAAAAGGAACCGTGGCTAGTGCCAAAACGGCTAATGGTGTCTGAAAACTT
>CALKXO010000349.1 GCA_938003615.1 uncultured Pirellulaceae bacterium
CGTCTCCAAAGTAGTCGATGATGACGCCGTTATGTCGTGCGATGATTTCAGAGAATCGGTCCATGACGTCAGTCAGCAGCTGATAGGTGACTTTGGAGCCAGCGAGGTCACTGATTGCAGAGAAGTTCCGCAAGTCGACGAAAAGAACCGTGACATCGGTGGTACGGCCCTCGAGGATAAGCGGATCAACTTCCAAGTGCCGCGCCACGTGGGGAGAGAAAGCTTGCTCCAACAGCACACGCGATCGCGTTGCTTCGGCTTCTTTCTCGATACGTGTCATCGCCGATTGAATCGAACTAGCAATCAGCTGAACGAATTGGGCTTCGAGCGTACGAGCGCCGATCCGATTATTTGTGCGACGCTGGCCCCGAAATCCGTAGACGACTGCCATCACTTCGCCGTGGTGGTTGATCACCGGCGAGACAACTGCCGTCTCAAACGTTTCCGATGTCGCTGAAGCCTGAAGCTGGGAGCTGTCGTGAAAGAGCGTAACCCCTTGGGCGACGGCGCGCTCGACCAAGTCACTTCGGAAGCGGATTGGACTGTCAGAGAAAGGGATGTGACTGGCAACGATTTTCCATTGCCGCGCGGAAGTCGATGTCTTTGAGTCCTCAAGTTTTGCAGGTGCGTTTTCTTGAGGCAGTAGGATAAAGGCGCCGTCGAGTCCACCTGGATTGAAAATCGCCCGAGCAGCTGCTTTGAAGAATGCATGGCTGCCTGCGACCGATTTCTGTAACTCGCCTACCGTCTCCAACCAAGCCGCCAGAGTTGTGGGGGCGGGTGAGACTTCTGCGACCTGTTTGAGGCCTTTAATATCAGCAACTGGAGTGCCTGTCGGCGGGAGGTAGTTCAGCGATTCGTCGGTATCCGGTTGCGGCACGATTTCAAATAGCTGGACACGCGTGTCACCGATCGAAAACTCTAGAGGCAACAAGGCGCGGTGGGGTTGATTCCGATGTAGACGCGGACCGCTTTCTAACACGATCGAATGACCGAGGTTGACGATCTCGACCTCGAGTCCGGTGGGTTGGTTCGTGAAAGAAATCTGACAGTGCAAGTCGCTGACGCTGGTGTCGCCACTAATGATGACGTCGCAGGTCGAAGCAGAACCGATGGTAGCTTCTTCCCGATCAAAGTATGTCTGCTGATGTTGGGTCGAATTGAGCGTCGCGATGCCAACTTGCCCCGCCATGCGGTCATTGCCAGCAAATTCATTAGGGCTGTCGGTGGGAGCGTCTGAGGACATGGCCGGTTTGAAGGTGTCAAATAATTCGGGTTAGGAGATCACTGCGGTCGGTTTCAAAAGTCTAGGTTGCAAATGTGACTGCCCCTTTCAAATCCTTCAAGGATCGTTCGGTCTGAGGACGAAACTACCAACTCTGTATCGAATGTGCGGCCACCGAGCCGGTCCGGTTACACGGATTACTTGACTTGTGTCGAAGAGAAGGATTGAAAGGACTCATGGCTGCCAGTCACTCCGTATTTCTTCTGTTGGGAATGGCTTTATGCGCCGCTGTTTTAATTCAGCTGGGGCTTTGGGCAGCGCAGTCACTGTCCATTTTGTCGAGCAATCGCCGGCAGTTTGAACTGTCTCGAAAGCTGATGTTACAGCAGATCGAGAGCATCATCGAACAGCGCGTCGCGCATTCGGATTCAGCGGCTGGCGTTGTCGATTCGGCACACAAACAGAAAAACAGTGTTGCCGAAGACGGCTCATGGGCCGGCTATCGAAGTTTCCGCGTCGGGCATGTTGCGAAAGAAACCAGTAGCGTTACCTCACTGTATCTAGTTCCCGAAGATGGAAAACAGATTGCCCAATTCCGCCCGGGCCAGCACTTAACTCTCAAAGTGCCTGTTCCCGGAAAGACTAAACCGGTGGTGCGTTGTTACTCGCTGTCGTGCGGGTCAAACAATAATCCAGAGAGTGGAATCGCCGGACCGTCCTATCGTATCTCTGTCAAAGCACTGGTTTCCCAAACTCCAGCCACCGAGGCCAAGCCCGCTTTCGTTCACCATGGAGTGGCGAGCACTTTCATCAACCAATCCGTTTGTGTCGGGGACAGAATCGAAATCAGAGCTCCGTCCGGTCATTTTTGGATGGACGAAGAGTCACCGATGCCGGTCGTGTTGTTGGCGGGCGGAATCGGTATCACGCCAATGATCAGCATGCTTGAGCGCATTGAGGAAAGTGGTTCGCAGCGCAGCGTCATTCTGTTCTATGGCGTCAATAACAGTGCAGATCATGCGTTTGGGAACTACTTGCAGGGAATTGCCGCCAAGCTCCCTAATGTACATGTGATTAGTTGCTATTCCAAACCTCTCCCGAACGATGTTGCTGGAGAACAATTTAAGGTAAACGGTTTTGTTTCGCCTGAGTTGTTGAAGCAGGTGCTTCCCAACAACCACTATCAGTTTTATATGTGTGGCCCGCCGCCGTTCATGGAATCGCTTTATCAAGGTTTGATTGACTGGCAGGTGCCAGAGAGTCGAATCAACTACGAGGCCTTTGGCCCCGCATCGATTGGCAAAAAAAAAGCCGATCGAAAAAGTGATTCGGCAATCGGCAACGATCGGATTGATCCGGTCAGCCTTTTGCGATCCGGAAAGACAGTATTGTGGTCGGCCGACCATGATTCTTTGCTCGAACTGGTCGAAGCCAATGGTGTTTTTCCTGACTCCGGCTGTCGCGCTGGAAGTTGCGGCAGCTGCGAAACGGGATTGGTCAGTGGCAAAGTCGAATATGCCGAGGGGCAAAAACCCGACTGTTCGCCTAGCAAGTGTCTGATTTGTATTGCACGTCCCGACGGCCCTGTTGAACTGGATCTGTAGGTATGAAACGCTTGCACAAAAGAGAAGATTGGTTGGCCCTGCCGCGCCCTTCGTCAAGGTTGCGGCGCCTTTCGTTGAAGCTGCCGCACGTTTCGTTAAAGCTGCCGCACCCTGCGCAATGCGCTGCATTCTTAGCGAGTGCATTTGGTCAATTGTTTGTCGCAATTTTCTTGCTTTCAGGATCTGCGTTGGCTCAACCGCCGCAGTGCGACCCGGACAAAGTCCTGACATGGGAATCATGTGCCAAGTGTCATGCCAGCGAGGTTGGTGTTTGGAAACAAACACCTCATCATCAGACATTTGATGAGCTGAGTCGTGATCCTCGCGCCAGTGAGATCTGTCAGAAGATGGGCCTGCGTTCGGTCAAGCGTAGCGACGTTTGTATCAACTGCCATTTCACGCTCAAAACAAAAGGTGATAAGCTAAAACCGGTTTCAGGCATTTCCTGTGAATCGTGTCACGGTGCCGCCGCGGACTGGATTGAAGAACACAATGATTACGGTGGCAATTCAGCAACCAAAGAGGATGAAACCGAAGAGCATCGTGACCAGCGTTTAGCCAACAGTACGGCGTACGGAATGCGAAATACGCGGGATCTGTATTTGATTGCAAGTAGTTGTTTGCATTGCCACACTGTTCCGAATGAGGAATTGGTCAATATTGGCGGACATATGGCTGGCAGCGACGATTTCGAACTGGTGCGATGGTCACAAGGCAGGGTTAGGCACAATTTCTTACGCAGTGACGGGCAACGAAACGCGGTGTCGCCCATTGAGCGTTTACGAGTCATGTACGTGGTCGGAATGATCGCGGATTTAGAATTTAGCACCCGCGCGACGGCAGAAGCAACAGAGACGTCGACTTACGGATTGGCCGTTGCCACCCGCGCAGCTCGCACAGCAAAGAAGCTTTTAAAGTTGAATCAGGTGGCTCAAATTGAAGAAGTGGACGCGGTTTTGAACGCTTTCGCTGAAGCCAGTTTGAGTACCAACAACGAAGCGCAATTGATTGAGATCGCCGACCGGATTCGCCAGTCAGGTCAGGAGTTCGCCGTCAATGCCGACGGTGAAGATTTGCAGGCGGTTGACCCGTTTCTGCCGAATGAGAGTGAGTACAAGTAGTACCGAGTACACCGAAAACTGCACACCGAAAACTGCACACCGAAAACCGAAAACTGAAAACTTCTTCCTCCACGATCGAACGACCGAAACGTTGGGACCAACCACTGGATCCTGATCAGACTCCCGGTCGCGTTGCAGAATTGTTGCAATCCGACCCCTTTGCTTCGATGGACCGGAGTTCATTTTCGAGCCGGGTTTCGTTGGAAGGGATTCTGCAAAACGATTGTCGAATTCACGATTTCAAGAAAGGCGACATCGTTGTGCGCGAGGGAGACTACGGTAGTAGTGCTTTTCTAATTCTTTCTGGCGAGGCGCTGGTTTCGTTGGTGAAGCTTCCGGGAGCCGTTCTTGGTCGCGGCGAGAAGCCGAGAAAAGGCTGGTTGAGAGCAATTGCTCAATTATGGACGAACTCCTCGCACCCGGAGGCTCGTGATTACTCGCCGTCGGCGAAGGCTGCAAACCAAACCGGCATGCGAACCGATGGCGACCAGACACAAGTGTTCTTGCATGATATTCCCCGTGTGATTCCGGTAGGAAAATCGGTTACTCTGAGGAGAGGAGAGATCTTCGGTGAGCTGTCGGCCCTGACGCGCACGCCTCGTTCGGCTACGGTGGTTGCCAATTCTGCGGCGCGCGTGTTGGAAATACGCTGGCAGGGATTTCGCGAACTGCTCAAAAACGCACCAGCGCTTAAAGCTCACGTCGAATCGCTCTACAG
>CALKXO010000350.1 GCA_938003615.1 uncultured Pirellulaceae bacterium
GGTCTTCGCCTTCTTCGTCGACCGGCAATCCGACCGCTTTTCGCAAATAGGTCTCACGAACAGGATTGTAGATCTTCACGACGCCATAAAACTCAACGTCTACGTCGTAGCTCAAACGAGTTTCAACCTCAGTCGGTTCGAGAGCCTTCAGCTTTTGTGCTTCCATTCCCAAAAAGGATCCTTCCATACCGCCCATCATCATAGAGTCCATGCCACTCATCATTTCCTCCATGCCGCCCATCATGCCTGCCATTCCGTCCACGTCTGCGGCAGATTTACTTTCTGTTTTGCCACCTCGAGGCAAGATTGGATTCATCTCATCTAATCGGTTGATGCGAAGTTGCAGAATTTCAAATTCGAAGGGAGAGTTAGCACAAAGGGCCAGAAATGTATTTATCTTGCGTTCGTCCATTTTCAGCGCCAGACGAAACGGAACGCGCTTGCTGACAATCAGCTCAAGATTAGTTTCTGGCAGGATATCGCTCGCGACCACGTTACGAACTTCAGACGCATTGACGGGTTCAAGATCAACGTTAACGTAACGCCCGTGGAAAGGGCTTTCATCACCATCAATTAGGAAGCCGTCACTATCAGCCGCGCCCATACCATCCATCGGATCCATGCCGTACATCGGATCCATTCCGCTGCCTCCCATGCCATCACCATCGGCAACGATCAACTTGGCACCGCCCAGTCGCTTGTCAGGTTCCATAATCGTTCCCAAACTGGCCCGAGCTTCTCTTCCAAACGCGATGTGTCTAACCTCTTTAATCACGGCTAAATCATTGGTACTTGCATTGCCGTTGACTTCGCGAATCACGTTGAACATCGCCTCCAACAGCCAGACGTCTTGCTGCAACATGTGCACTTGCAGCAATGTCGGATCGACAGAAGCCTTGACGTTGTCGTCCCAGTTTTGAAATTCAGTCAAAAGCGTGTTCCACAGTTTCTGATTGGTCTCATCCCAGATAACCGCAAACTTGTTGCGTTCAACATCAAGCTCCATACTCATGCCGCTCATTCCCATATCGCCCATCATCCCGAAGGCGCCTTGTTCTTCCTTCAACTTGGCCTTAGCTCGCAGCTCTTCTTCAATTCTCTGTTCGTCGTAAGCCCAGTTGGCTCGAATGTGGCGAGCAATCTCGGAGACCTTTTTAGGAATCTGCTGCCTGAACATCTTCAGGTATTTTTCATTTTGCGTTCCGTAGTGCTCACCATTGTTCAACATCTCCGGCGCTTTGCTATTGGCCAGAAATTGGTAGGTATCCTCTCCGAGAAGCTCTTTGGAAAACGTCATCAACGGCTCTTGTCGCTCACGCTTGATTTTCCAAGCTTTGATAACCGCGTCGGCGGTGGCTTCGAGCTGCTCATTCATCTTCTCTTCGGTTTCACTGTTTGGATGTGCAGTGATATCCGCTTCAGCGCCATCTTCAACGGTGACCGCTGAAACGTCCTTGATCTTTTTGATCGACGTGAAACTCTTCTTGTAATCACGAATCTGTTTTTCCTTGGCCTCTTGCATGCTGGTCGAGGCAAGATACCAACCCACCAACATCAAGATCGAAAGTAGCGCAGAACCAATCCAGAATTTGTTTCTTTTCATCCAACCGATAAGTGGAGCTAACTTGTCCATGAAACTACTCGCAAATTAAGTTTAAAGTTCGTTCTGGTTTTAAAAAAACTATACACCGTTGCTGCCGTCATCAGAATTGATTCCAGCCTCATCGCCTGTTTACACGCTACGGTGCAGCTTCGCCATCCAACGCCATGCCATCGCCTTCGGCGGCAGCTTTAGTCAATGCCTCTGCTTCGTCTTTTTCTTTCTGCAGTCGGGCATCACGAGCCAATTTTCGTTCTTCAGGCGATCGCGGTTCCCATGCCATCTGCACAACGAAAGTAAACAGTTTGGCATTGAACGTCGTTTCGCCATTACCCAACTGCTTGTTAGCCGTTCCGCCCATCATGGCCGCCATCTCCCTCCCCCCGCCACCGGGGCCCATACCACCAAACTGACCGTTGAGTGCCTTACGAGCCTCGGCAGGATCGAACTCGATAAATTTCTCGGTCATCCGTTCGTCTGCTCGTACTACCGTAGGAAACGTCACTCCCAAATCGGAAAATTTATAGGTTCCATCTGGCAGTTTCACTTCGCCTTTGCTGAGTTCCTTAAGAATTGTCGACCGCACATAATCCAAATCGGACAGCACCGAAGCATCACCTTCGAAGTTGTGAAAGTGATGGCCTTGCAGTTCAATCACCCACCCGCGTTTTCCGGACAACGCATTACTTGAACCATTAGCTACCTCGTCGGTCGACCAAGGGTCAATTTCTTCTTCCTCTTCGACGACGTCGCCTTCTTCATCACCAGCACTCGGTACAGCCGCTCCGCCTGAAATGGTCTCGGCTGTCTGTCTTGCGTACACGTCTTTGACTTCTTCAAACCACACGGCCAGATCTGAGTGATACATCGATTCAAGGTGATCGACATAAATTTCTTTTCGGCCGGCAAAAGGAAACTCAGCTGGATTCACTGACGAAATCCCTTGCTTTCGTAACTCCTCAATAGCTGGATCTTTAGGCAACGCTTGATAAATGGCCGAATACATTTCCATCCATTGCGTTTTTCGATCCGACGCCGCGGAAAGTTCTTTCCCCAACAAATTTAGCTTAACGAGGTTAGCCTTTTGCTCATCGTCAACTTCGATGGCAGCTTTGCTGTTCTTAGACTCCTGCTTTGCTGATGTCACAGCCTGTTTCCAGCTGGCGTTGTTAGTGCCTTTGAATTCGGGATCAACCGACCACAACGCGTTGTGCTCAAAATAGAGTCCCAAGACACAACCCAGCAACAAAGCTCCGACAGAAGCGAGAACCCACGGTTTTTTAGCGCGAACGATTCTCTCGATCACTAATTCATTGGGCAGAAGATTGGTTTTCAGCTGAGATCGCTGGAGGCCCTG
>CALKXO010000351.1 GCA_938003615.1 uncultured Pirellulaceae bacterium
GAGAAAACTGTGCGGTGCCGGTTCCGACTGAAAGTAAATGAATCTCATTCACGTCACAATTGGAAAAATTAGCAATTCCCTTTTCGTATTGCTGAACTCTGATCGCCTCGCAGAATGCCAGCATGCTCGGATCGGCTGCCCAGACGCCTCCGTCAACATAGGCGTTGTCATCAATCGTATGATGAGGGAAATAGGTTGGAGCAGCGGTCGCTGCAATCAGCGCATCGGTGAGTCTGATGTGCTGATCTTTCAAGCCAATCGGTAAATGAGGTGAACGAAACACATGAGGTTGGCCTGTCGTTAGATTCACGACTGGGATAATCAAACGAGTGAAGTCAACGGAATTAAGAGTGCTTTCTCCCAGGCCTTCATCAAAAGATGTTCGTAAAGCGTGTGGACAAAACCGCGCGCGAAATGCCGAATCCAATCCGCTTCCTGTTTTCTTCTTGAAGATCCAATTTGCTAACGGAAAGACAAATTTGTAGAAACCCTTGGCTTGATAGGCAGGACGAGGCGTGAAAATTTTCGCCCCATAGCGTACATAAAAATCATGCATTTGTGCCGCTGGCATCCCTGCTGCCAAACCAGCCGCGATAATCCCACCAGTTGAGGTTCCTGCAATTAAGTCAAAACTTTCGGCGATGGGCCTGCCAAGTTTCTGCTCAATCCTGTCGAGGAAAGCTGTAACGAATGCTCCTCGAATACCGCCTCCGATCAGCGAGAGTATTTGAAATCGTTTCATATTATGGCGTTGTCCAAGATGAGCTTCTTTTCAAGGTGGCTTCAATCGCGACGCTCTATTTACATGTAAAATCAGTAAATTCACAAGTAAAACAAGGCCGCGCAAGCTATCCATCTATTCGTATTTCAGATTGGATTAACGCCACATTTCTTTGAAAAAATGTGTTTCCAAATCGAATCCATCCCGATTTTTCCATCCGCCTTGCGCAACGTGAAAACCAGTCGCAATGAAGTGGCTGGATGGGCAAGGCGTGGCTTAAGGCATGTCCCGTTGGATCAATTGTCAAAACAAGTGTCTCAATTCTGCCATCCATGTCGAATGTATTTTTGAAGAGGCAGTTTAGCAGCGGTTCTTGGTTTTGAACGAAATTCGAGATTTGCAAATCTGAAACAATCGTTACCAAGTGCGTTTCTAGCTCCTGACCAAACAAATTGCTGACACGATCACAATTTCAGCTGTATTTCAATCCATAGTGTTTTTACAAACGAACGAGTAAGACGATGAGCAAAGAGCATCAAGATGTTGCGGTTATTATTGGCGGATCAACAGGCATGGGCAAGGAAGTTGCCAAGCTGTTGGCAAAGGACGGCACTGATTTGCTGATTCTGGGGCGCAATGAAGACAAACTGAAAGCAGTGCAGGATGAGCTGAGTGAGTTCTGTTCGGTCGAAGTCAATTCAACCGACCTCTACGACGATGCTGCGGTCGAAGCATTCATCAACAAGATCGACTCAGACGAAAGGCACCTCAAATACCTCGTCAATTCCGCCGGCTATTTCAAGCCCGTCCCGTTTCTGGATCACGCCAAAAACGACTACGACATGCAGCTTGGAATCAACCGAGCCTTCTTTTTCATTACGCAGGCAATTGCACGCAATATGAAAAAATTCGAAAGCGGTTCAATTGTAAACATCGGCTCGATGTGGGCAAAGCAAGCCGTCAAGGCGACGCCGTCTTCTGCGTATTCAATGGCCAAAGCTGGACTGCACTCCCTAACGCAGCATCTTGCAATGGAACTCGCCGAGCACGGAATTCGAGTCAATGCCGTTTCCCCCGCAGTTGTCATCACACCTATCTATGGTGCCTTCATCGAGCCAGACCAAATCGAGGGAGCACTAAAAGAAGGGTTCGATTCGTTTCATCCAATCGGCCGAGTTGGGCTTCCGGAGGATGTTGCCGAAATCATCATGACTCTGCTTTCAGAAAAATCCAGCTGGGTGACCGGAGCCGTCTGGGATGTTGATGGCGGCGTGATGGCGGGTCGTAACTAACAACGATAAAAGACACTTTCAAATTCAAACTGTGACAAAAATAGAGGATAGGGATATGAACAAAAGCAAATTAATTGCATCGTGCGTTCTGGGTTGCCTAGGATTGATTATGGGGGGAGCGGCTTTCGTTTCTGGAACCGCTGCAAATGCCAATGCAGATGGAGATGCGTCAGGTACAACGACTGCCACCAAAGCGAAACCAAGCGATGGGATGGCTGGTGTTATGGCTGTGTCTGCCATGGCGGCGAAGCCTTCTTCTGGCGTTTCCGCCAAAGAAGAGGTCAAGCTAATGACGGTCGAAGACCTTGGGCTGCCAAGAATCGGCATGGTCATTGATCCCGAACGAACCGCGATCGTCATCACTGATCCTCAAAACGATTTCTTGAGCCCCGACGGAGTTGCATGGGGAGTGGTCGGCGAAAGCGTAACTGAGAACAAGACCGTTGAAAATTTGGAGAAGCTTTTTCGCGTCGGCAAAGAAATGAATATCCCGGTATTCGTTTCGCCGCACTATTACTTCCCGCATGATCACAAGTGGCGGTTTGAAGGTTCGTTGGAAACTCTGATGCACAAAATCCAAATGTTTGATCGCAAAGGTGAGTTGAGCGTCGCAGGGTTTGAAGGCTCAGGTGCGGATTGGCTTGAACAATACAAGCCCTACATCATGGGCGACAACGTGATCGTAACAAGCCCACATAAAGTCTACGGCCCAGAGACAAACGATCTTGTTCTGCAGCTGCGGAAGCGCGGCATCGGCAAAGTGGTTCTTGCGGGGATGTCAGCGAACCTATGCACTGAATCACATATGCGTGAGTTGGTCGAGCAGGGTTTTCAAGTCTCGGTCGCCATGGATGCGACAGCGGGAGCAAAGACACCCGCTGGTGACGCCTACAAGGTTGCACTATCGAATTTCCATTACATCGCCAGTGCAGTCGTTTCGACTGATGATGCAGTCGCAGGGCTAAAGAAAGCTTTCGCTCAGAAAATGGAATCCAAAAACTAGCTTGAATTGGTTCAGGCTGATCTGAAGCAATATTTTCAGCAAAATCAACGAGGCAAGGACAGTACACTCGAACAATCAAATTTGAAAATCCAAAATGAATGTTGCAATAAAGTTTTTAATCGCCGTCTCGTTCATCGTTACAACGACAGCTCAAAGTGCTCAGGCCCAATCGGTAGGCTCGGTCGTTCGGCATGGGTACGAGGAGGTGGACGGTAAAGCGATATTCTTTCGCGAAGCAGGCGATCCTGCAAAACCGAAGATCGTTTTGCTGCATGGTTTCCCGTCATCATCGCACATGTATCGCAACCTGATTCGAGACCTCGGCGATAGTTACCATCTGATCGCTCCTGATTACCCGGGCTTTGGCGAGAGCTGGTTTGGCTCACCCGATGAATACGATTACACCTTTGACAACATCGCGAAAACCACAGATGCGTTTCTTGAGCAGCGCGGTATCGACAAGTATTCACTTTACTTGATGGACTACGGAGCGCCCGTCGGATTTCGAATCGCGACCGCTCATCCCGAGCGAGTTCAGTCGCTATTGATTCAGAATGGCAATGCGTACTCTGAAGGAATCGCCAAACAAACGTGGGCTCCCATCATGGCTTATTGGAAAGACAAGACTCCTGAGAATGAGCAAACCATTATCAAGAACGTCTTCACGCTCCAAGGTATGAAGTGGCAGTACACTCACGGCACGCGCGAGCCCACCAATATCGCGCCGGAAAACTGGAATCTGGACTTCATGAAGATCTCACGCGCGGGCCAACATCAGGTACAGCTCGCACTCTTCTACGACTACCAGGACAACTTGAAACTATATCCGGCTTGGCAGAAGTACTTGCGCGACAACCAGCCGCCAGTCCTGATCGTGTGGGGTAAGAACGATGCCTTCTTCCCTGTCCCCGGAGCCGAGGGCTACAAGCGCGACGTGAAAGACATCGACTACAACATTCTCGATACGGGGCACTTTGCCCTTGAAGAAGATGGAGCTTTGATCGCAAGCAAGATCCGGGAATTTCTGACCAAACGCAATATAAAGTAGCGTGGAACCATTTCACGTCGGAGGTTTGCGTCGAACATTTTGCCATCGAAACATGGCCAACGAAACGTATTACCAACTTATTAACTTTCGGAGTAAAACAATGTCCAGAATCAATACACCCGCGTCGATCGCAGAATCGCCAGAAGGTTCGCAACCGATCCTTGAAGATGTAAAGAAGTCGATGGGAAGTGTGCCCAATCTGTTTCGGCTGGTCGGCAATAGCCCGGCGGCACTCGGAGGCTACCTTGCGCTTAACGGCGCATTGGGCAAAGGCGATTTGGATGCAGCCACGCGCGAGCGGATCGCTTTGGCCGTTGCCAATATCAACCAATGTACGTACTGCAACAGTGCCCACTCATTGCTCGGCAAGAAGGTAGGAAAGCTGTCTGATGAGGAGCTTGCTGCAAATCGTCGAGGCGGCTCCAGCGACGCAAAAGCAGATGCTGCTGTCAAATTCGCGGTCGCGGTAACTGAAAAACGTGGACAAGTTTCTGAAGACGAAATCAGCACCTTGCTTTCAGCAGGATATTCGGAAGCCGAAGCAGTCGAAATCGTAACTCATGTAGCGCTCAATACGCTTACCAACTATATCAACGAAGCCTTCAAGACCGAAGTCGATTTTCCCTTAGTCGAACTGGCAACGCCAACTTCGGCCGCCTTTTGAGTTCAAACCCGAGTTCCTTTCTACGTACCAAACCACGGCTCTGGCGATCTCACGGTTGCCAGAGCCGTGCTATTGTGATCAACGGAAAAACCAATCCCGCTTTAAAACCAATCCCGCTTTAAGAGCAAGCCATGAACAAAAATGAATTGATCGAAAAACTAAACAATGACTTGGCCAATGAGTTCGCCGCAGTCATCCAGTATGTGACTTTTGCGGCGAAAGTATCGGGGCCCTATCGGCCACAGTTGTCAAACTTTTTTCTCGAAGAGGTTGCCGATGAATTGCAACATGCTCAATTCCTGGCAAACAAAATCGTTGCCTTGGGTGGTGAACCGACCACGATTCCTCAACCGGTAGAAAAAGCGTCCACCAATCGAGAGATGTTGGAAGCGGTACTCGTCGCAGAAAAGAAAGCGGTCGCAGATTATTCGCAACGATCTCAAGAAGCGGATGACTATGGCGATAAGGGCCTGACAGTTCAACTCGAAGACATGGTGCGCGATGAAAGCACGCATGCCGAAGAGACCGAACGAATCTTGAAAGATTGGCCGTTGTAGCCGTAACCATTGCGAGCCTGTGCGCTTCGTTGAACAAGTATCACGCGTTGTCACCTTTCATCGGCTGTGACGGGACAACTCAAATTGACTTTATAGATCTCAACAGAACCTCTCAGATCCCAAGTCTGCGTTTGTTACGGCAACCAGTCCCTTGTTGTTCTCAACAACATTGAAAACATCTTCCAAATTGTGAAATGTCATTCACTTTACGATCAGCCGATAGAAGCCTTTAACTTAATTCCGGAAAACTCTTATTATTTTCGTAAGGCTTGGGCTAACTATTACGACCAGAGGAGTGTCTCGAATTGACGAGTCGCATGCAAACGCATGTGAGTTTAGTTTAACTTTTTTGGAGATTTGGATTATGAAAGTATTTCTGGGTGGTTTAGCTTTGCTGTTGTCAGCGGTCGGGTTTATTGCCCAACCGGCGATGGCCCAGCAACAAGGCATTGTAGTAACTGTGGAAAACCGTTCGCCCGATGCGGGGACGTTTCAAACGCCTGTCTGGGTTGGATTCCACGACGGGACTTTCGATATTTATGATCGAGACGCACCTGCCGATCTGTTACCGATTCCCGGATCGGTAGCATTGGAACGATTAGCGGAAGATGGAAATACGGGCCCGATTACGGATGACTTTTCGTTTTTGATGCCTGAAGGTGTGCAGTCAACCGTCACTTCAAATACGGCTGGTCGGCCACCACTGGGGCCAGGAGAAAGTTCATCCCGTTTATTTAGACTTGATCCTTCAGTTCATCGCTACTTTAGTTATGCCAGTATGGTAATTCCAAGTAACGATGCGTTTGTCGCCAATGGTAACCCACTTGCGCATGAACTCTTTAATCGACGAGGACGGCAAGTCTTGCGTCGCTTCGCGGTCGATGGAGCAGAAGTGCTTGATGCTGGGGTAGAAATCAATGATGAGATACCGGCTAACACAGCCTTCTTTGGGCAAGCGACGCCCGATACTGGTGTTGATGAAGGTGGGGTCATTGACGATCACCCGGGATTCCTTCCTGTGTCCGAAGGTGGAATTCTTGCTGATCCAATGTTCGCCAATGCAAACTTTCTCGCTCGCCGTTTTGATACCTTGCGGTTCCGCTTTCGAAGCTTCAACCTTGATCGGCCGAATCGGTTTCGGGGTGTTCTGACAGTAGGGCAGGAAATTCCTGAACCCGATGTTGGAAGACGGCGGCCGTTCGGGTTTGCTTTGACTTCGACCAACCCGGAAAACACGAGAATTGGCTACCTCATCACAGTACGAAACCTGACGGGTGCTCCGACCGTGGCACATTTCCACGCTGCTCCAAGAGGACAGAACGGGCCAGTCGTTGCGGACTTGCTCGCAGACAATGGATCCTCTTTCACATTCGGACGGACGACATTTATCGTTGGAGAAGTTGACGGCGAAGATGTTCTTGGCCCATTGGCCAGCGGTGAAGCGCCGTTCGACAATCTGTTGGGAGAACTTGTGGCACGTGGAATTTATGTAAACGTTCACACCGAAGCCAATCCTGCCGGTGAAGTGCGGGCTCAACTTCGCTAAAACCCGTTTGTCTGGTAGACTTGAACCGCCACGCCCCCCGGTAGAACCCGGGTTGGGTGGCGGTCTTTT
>CALKXO010000352.1 GCA_938003615.1 uncultured Pirellulaceae bacterium
CTCGGCAACAAGCATTACATTGCAGTCCCGAATCCGTAGGGCAGCCTCTGGTCATGAACATGGTCATTTACGAAGGCAAGTACGAATTGGCCGACTCAGTTGAGACTTCAATAAGTTTCAATGGTCAAGAAGTCGCGCCCAAACCATCGTTCGGTAAAGTCTCATCCGTGCCTGACAAACGCCATCTCATTTACTCACGTGAACGGATTATAGAAGACCTTCGCGTAAGTCGTCTGCCAGTACTGGTTCGATAGCTAGTTGGTGGGTTGCTCGCATTCCGTGTCATCGGAATTCAGACCCACCGACAGTCTTTTTATTCAAAGCTAGATCAGCTCACGCGATTCCAGCAACTCGATCACTTTGGCGATGCAATCCGCCGGGCCTGTCGATTCGGTGTTGATCACCAGATCGGCGTCTGAGGGAGCCTGATAGTTTACCTGACTTTCTTTTAGATCATCTTCGGTCAGCTTGCGCGCTGACTCATTACGCGATTCGGCAAGCTCGGCAGGAGCATCCAAATGAACCGTAATGAACTGCTCCGCACCCACCAACTCGGCAGCCTTCTTGCGGACCGAATCTTCCGGAGCAACCAAGGCCAACAGGCAAATCACGCCCGCTTTGTTGACCAGTTTGCCCACTTCAGCCGCACGACGAACATTCTCCGATCGACCGTCTGAGGAGAAACTCAAATCGCGGTTGAGTCCCATTCGCAAGTTCTGACCATCGACAACCGTTGCCGCGCGTCCACGATCAAACAGCGCTCGTTCCACTCCGTAGGCGGTCGTCGACTTACCAGCACCTGGTAGTCCGGTGAACAGAATCGTCACCGGCTTCTGACCAAATCGAGCTTGCCGCTCTTCAGGAGTTACATGGGAAACCTCCTGAGTCAGTGTGCCACTGGCTGGTTCCTCATCCCACGCAGCGCCCGTGTTTCCTTCGGTGCGGCGGTCACTGATCATCCCCGCCGCGACAGTCACGTTAGTCAGTCGATCAATGACAATGAACGATCCAGTGCCCTTGTTACGTGTGTAGCGATCAAACGCGATCGGTTGCGTCAGCGAAACGTTGACCCGTCCAATTTGATTCAGCTCAAGCGCCGGAGCTGGCTGGCGATGCATCGTGTTCACATCGACCTGATACTGCAGCGTTGAAATCACGCCGGGAATCATCTTCGTCGTATGCTTAAACAGGTATTGCTTGCCGGGCACCATCGGAGATTCCGACATCCAGACCATCATCGCGTCAAACTTCTGTTCCAATTTCGGGAGGTTACCCGGTCGCACAATCATATCGCCGCGACTGGAATCAATCTCGTCCTCAAGCGTCAGCGTCACCGACATCGGTGCGTGAGCTTCTTCCAGATTTCCATCGAAGGTGACGATCTCTTTGACTTTACTCTTCTTCCGCGATGGCAGCGTCATGATCTCGTCGCCAACACGAACGATGCCCGAGGCAATCGTTCCGGCAAAACCGCGGAAGTCAAGGTTCGGGCGCAAAACGTGCTGAACAGGAAAGCGAAAATCTTCGAAGTTCCGATCGCCAGAGATTGGAATCGTCTCCAGATAGTTCATCAGCGTGCTGCCGTCGTACCACGGCATGTTTTCGCTGCGGTCGACAACGTTGTCGCCGTGCAAAGCTGAAAGTGGTAAAAAGTGCAGATCGGGGAACTTCAAACGTTCAGAAAAATTCAGGTAGTCTTTGCGGATCTCCTCGTAGCGTTCCTCGCTGAAATCGACGACGTCCATTTTATTTACGGCAACCAAGATATGCTTGATCCCCAACAGCGACGCGATAAAGCTATGACGCTTGGTCTGTTCCATGACACCATGGCCGGGGCGCGCATCGATCAGGATGATTGCCAAGTGTGCCGTTGAAGCACCGGTGGCCATGTTGCGCGTGTACTGCACGTGGCCGGGTGTGTCGGCGATGATAAATTTGCGTTTGGTGGTTGAAAAATAGCGGTAGGCCACATCGATTGTGATGCCTTGCTCGCGCTCTTCTTTCAAACCATCGGTCAGCAATGCGGGATCAAACCCACCGCCAGTCGTACCGTGGGTTGCAGACTCCTTCGTCAATTTTTCCAATTGATCTTCGTAGATCATCTTGGAATCGTACAGCAGACGTCCAATCAAGGTACTTTTTCCGTCGTCCACGCTACCGCAAGTGAGAAACCGTAGCAGTTCCTTTTGCTCGTGCTGGGCGAGATAGGCGTCGATGTCGTTGGCGATTAAGTCAGATTGATGAGACATTGTTTTAAATTCGAGATGTGTGGTGCGGATTGGAAATAGGAACGGAACTCGTCAGAGTTCGAATTTCTTGGGAGGCTGTCTGAAGTCTGGCGACTCTGGCGGTTGTTTAGAAGTAGCCGTCTTCTTTTTTCTCCTGCATCGATCCTTCGTCATCGTTGTCGATCACACGACCCTGTCGCTCAGAGGTCGTGGCCAACAACATCTCCTGAATAATTTCAGGCAACGTTGTCGCCGTCGACTCCACCGCACCGGTCAGCGGGTAGCAGCCCAATGTTCGGAAGCGCACCATTTTTTCTTCTGGCACTTCGCCGGGCTTCAGTTCCAAACGGTCATCGTCCACCATCACCAAGATACCGTTGCGTTCGACAACGGGACGCATCGCGGAATAGTACAGCGGAACGATTGGAATTTTTTCCAAGTGAATGTACTGCCAAACATCCAACTCCGTCCAATTGGAAATCGGGAACACGCGAATCGATTCGCCTTGGCTGATTTTGGCGTTGTACAGATTCCACAATTCTGGACGCTGATTCTTAGGGTCCCAACGATGGTTCTCGTCACGGAATGAGTAGACGCGCTCTTTGGCACGGGATTTTTCTTCATCCCGACGGCCGCCACCAAAGGCAGCGTCAAAACCATATTTATCAAGCGCCTGTTTGAGCCCTTCTGTTTTCATCACATTGGTGTGCTTGCCGCTAGACTTAAGCGGGTCGAGGCCCAACGCTCGGCCCTCCTCATTGACGTAAGCGATGACGTCTAGTCCCAGTTCGTTCTGCGCATATTCTTCACGGAATTTGTACATGTCCTGAAACTTCCAAGTCGTGTCGACATGCATTAGCGAAAACGGAGGCTTGGCCGGATAGAAAGCCTTCATCGCAAGATGCACCATCACCGACGAGTCCTTGCCGACGGAATACAGCATGACAGGATTCTGGAACTCGGCGACAACTTCACGGATAATGTGAATGCTCTCTGCCTCGAGCTCTTTTAGGTGCGTTAATTGTAGAGATTCGCTCATGGAAATTCAGTTAGTTGGTTTTTTGGTCAGTCAGGTTACTTTACTCGACTGGGGATATAGTGGATGGCCAATCTGAGGGCACTCACGAGACATCAGACTATAGTCGTCACAAGTCTAAGGGCAATAACCGTTAGATTCTCGGGGCTTCACATAAACGGAAGCATTTTTGTTCGATTTGCCAACGGCTAGGACGTCAACGCCTGCCCACTGCCATATTTGACGGTTGATGATTGATATACGGCGGACGCTTCGGGCATAAGTGCCTTGAGATCCCCTGCCCGACGTTGGTCCGAGGGGTGAGTGGAAAGAAACTCGGCCGACTGCCCGCCACCTTCCATTTATCCAAAGCTCGTCCAAAATCCGGGAGCCACCGCGGGATCGTAGCCCGCTTGGGCCATCAACTTCAATCCAATGTGATCGGCTTCCGATTCTTGCCGACGGTTGTAGGGTAAAAGGACAGCGTACTTTGAACCGACACCATAAGCCTGGGGTGTTAAAAAATTGGTATTGCGTCTGAAATTGGGGCAGCATTAAAGCTTGATTTTTGTTCCACTGAAAGAGGTTTTATTTATCATTTGGTAAGTGGTTCACAATGGATGTTGGCAAATACAAGTCTCCGGCTTCGAAGGTTGTTTCATTTCTTGAGAGAAGCCGCGACAACTGGAAAACGAAGTATTCAAAATTGATGTCACGAACTCGTCGGCTTGAAAATCAAGTGCGAGC
>CALKXO010000353.1 GCA_938003615.1 uncultured Pirellulaceae bacterium
TGGTCATGATGAGGATTTCGTTCCACACGAGGGAGAAACCTTCAACGCCACTGATGCTCCTGCCGGTAGCGACGACAAGATTGAAGCACTCCGTAAGCGTGTACTTTCTGGACAGCCTCTATGGCACGAAGAAGACCGCAAGGATTACTCTGGTCTGACCGGGGCTGTTCGCCCGCGCGAATAATTGCAAGGATTTGCTTGGCCGTTTTGCAACTTACTATTTTGCAACCTACTGGTAAGTATTAAGCCCGCTATTGAGCGGGCTTTTATTTTGCGCTAGGTTCTCGCCATACTTTGGCAACGTGGCGGAAACAACTTCCCGCAGCCAGCGCTGTCAATCACCGCAAATGCCATCTTCGCATTTCTTGTTTCCTATCCACGATACCGCAATAGGCTACGGAAGCTTGTGGCCCATCTTGTCGCGTTTGGTATCCATGTACTTTTGGTTGTGTTCGTTGATCGGTGAAAGGATCGGAACCTGATCCACCACCTGTAGATCGAAACCACGCAAGTTAAACGCCTCGGTCTTTTTAGGATTGTTCGTCAGCAACCTCACTTCCTTCAGGCCAAGGTCTTTCAAAATTTGGATGCCAACACCATAGTCACGCATGTCGGCTTTGAATCCCAATGCTGTGTTTGCTTCAACCGTATCGAGCCCTTGATCCTGAAGGTCGTAAGCTTTGATCTTCGCCGATAGTCCGATACCGCGGCCTTCTTGGGGAAGGTAAACCAGTACACCACAGCCCTCTTTGGCGATCATCTCCAACGCGATCTGCAGTTGGTCGCCGCAATCACAGCGTAGAGAGTTGATCAAGTCGCCCGTGAAGCAACTGCTGTGCATCCTAACCAAAGGCGCTTTGTCGGCTTTCGCCAGATCGCCCATCACCAGAGCAATCGGTTCCTGCGATTCGAACTGCACGCTGTAGGCAAAAATTGTGAAGTCACCATACTTCGTTGGCAGCGTCGACGACGCGGACCTGGAAACCAGCTTTTCAGAAACGCGTCGGTGAGCGATCAGGTCTTCGATCGTAATGATCTTAAGATTTTTCTCTTTTGCGATTTGCAACAATTCATCGCGTGTCGCCCGATCGCCGCTTTCGTCGAGGATCTCACACAATACGCCAGCGGGAGCTAGGCCAGCCATGCGGGCGAGATCAACGGCAGCCTCGGTGTGGCCAGCCCGTCGCAGCACGCCCCCCTCTTTGGCGGCCAGCATGTGGACATGGCCGGGCCGCTGGAAATCATCTGGACCGGATTTCGGATCCGCAACAGCCCGCACACAGGTGGCACGCTCTTCGGCGGTGATTCCAGTGCGAGCTGAAATGTGATCCAAAGGAGTCCGAAATGCGGTCGCGTTGGACGAATTATTATTTTCCACCAATGGATTCAGCTTGAGCCGAACAGCCGCATCGGGAAGAATGGGCATGCAAAAATCACCGCGGCCGCTCATCACCAGATTCATCGTTTCGGCCGTGGCCAATTCGGCAGCACAAATGTAGTCTCCCTCGTTTTCACGGTGCTCGTCGTCGATCACAATGATGACTTCGCCTCGCGCAATCGCATCTACGGCTTCCGGGATCGATGAAAATTTGGACATCCTACTTTTGCTTTCGCGTTCAATGGTTTGGAGAGTTCTTCTGGTCAGTTCCAGAGTATACCGCAACCGATTTCTTGAAATAGGTGTTAACTCACCTCGCCAATACCAGATTTAAATAGAGATGACACTCATTGCCTCCAAACCGAGCCCCACGATGCCACCTCAGGCGGTGACCTGCACTCTCTGGACGGCGATGATACTAGCGCTGTGCTTTCACGGCGCCCTTGTTGTGGCACAGGAGGTGGAAGCTCAGACGCCCGTCACTCAACCCGCCGCGAAGTCAGCCGTTGCCGATCAGGAGGTCACGACTGAAAAACGTAGAAAATATCGTTTTGAGAAAAAGGGAGCGGTCGTATTTCGAAAGCTTCCCGACTGCGAAGTGAAGTGCGATGTCTACCAACCGGCGTCTGACGCTCCCTTACCCGCGATCATCATGATCCATGGGGGAGCTTGGCGGCACGGCACCAAACTGGCCATGATGCGGCACGCGCGGCGTGTCGCGCGCGTCGGTTACGTCGTCGTTTCGATCGACTACCGATTGGCCCCCAGATATCCGTGGCCCGCACAAATCGACGATTGTCAGTACGCCGTCCGTTGGATAAAGAAAAACGCGCCAGCCTATAACATCGACGCCCAACGGATTGGCGTCTTCGGCTACAGCGCCGGCGGCCACCTTGCCGCGCTGTTGGGGACGATGGGCGGAAAAGATGATGCACCGTTTGCCAATAGTTTGGCGGTTGACGAGCCTTTGCAAGAGCTCTCGCCGGCGGTTTGTGCAGTCGCCATCGGTGGCGCTCCTTGCGAATTTAGCTGGCTGGACGAGAGATCCGAGGTACTGAAGTACTGGATGGGTGGCAGCCGACAAGCGTTGTCTGAAAAATATCGATTGGCGTCCCCCATCGAACACGTCACGGCCGACGATGCACCGTTCTTTATCTTTCACGGGACCGCCGATATGCTGGTGCCACTCCAGTCGTCCACTGATTTCCATCAAGCGTTGAAAAACGCGGGAGTCCCTACAACGCATTTGTCAGTCGACGGAGCAGGGCACTTGGCAACTTTCAGCAAAGCAGGCTTGCTCAACCAGATTATTCCTTTTTTCGACAAACATCTCCAACGCAGACCACAACCTGACAGGGAATCGGTAGATCCATGAAACGATATAGTGCGCTTCTCAAAGACACATGGTGGCTGTGGCTATTGATTTTCGGTATCGGAATCGGCGTCGGAACATTTGTCCACCCATCGTTCTTTTCAGCAATTCCCATCGGCCTGTTCGTGTTCTGCTATTTTGGATTGATGCGATATGACAAACATGGCAACGCGGTCGAGGGATTCGGGGAACACAAATAGGTCGAAACGCGTTCCAAGATTTGGCGGGGCCAAGACCGACCCAATCCACGAAGGCAGGCCTAAGTATTTTCAAGTCTCCGTGGTTGCAAGAGGTCACCCGTCCTGCAACCGTGAACCGGAGACAAGCGGAGGCGAGGAATCGTGACCTCGTCCACCACGGGCAACAGCCGATAACCCTGATTCGGAACCAACGATTCCCCCAACGTGCTATCATTATTTGTGCCACGTAATATTAAAGTCTTCTGAAGATTCAAATTTCCGCACCCTTGTCTCACGCTATGGAACACGAGAAAACCGATGCAATTGTCTTGAGAGTCGTTGAGTTTAGTGAGACTAGCTGCATCGTCACACTCTTCAGCCGCAAGTTGGGCAAGATATCGGCTATAGCGAAGGGGGCTCGCCGGAAGAAGAATCCCTACGAAGGCGCTCTTGACCTGATTGCGATCTGTCGAATAGTGTTCCTGCACAAATCGTCTCAATCTCTCGATATATTGACCGAGGCCAAACTTGAGCGGCGGTTTCGCAGTGCGTCCACGGATTTGGACCGGTTCTACGCCGGTTTATATCTAATCGAACTGCTTAACTTGCTGACCGATGAGGCCGATCCGCATGAATTGCTGTTCGATGCAGCATGCCTTGCGATCGAGCGTATCGACAGTCCCGATAGTGAAATTTCGCTTCGAGACGCGTTGATTGAATTCGAGATCCAAATGTTGGATTTGCTGGGCCACTTACCCATGCTGACCCAATGCGTGGGTTGCGGACGGATGAGGAAAACAATGAACCGAGTCCATTTTGGGCTTAATGAGGGTGGAGTGATTTGCCCGGATTGTCGCCCGGGAAAACAGAACATAATCAGTCTCAGTTCCGAAGGATTGGAATTGCTGCTGAATTTGACAGACCACCAAACCAAACACCGAACCAAAAAAACAGACCCTTCAGCAAATTCGTCGAACCATCCGGCCTATCCGGAAGTAAGACGGTTGGTCAGCAAATACATTTTGCATTTGATTGGTTACCCACCACGTTTGCAGAAGTATTTAGGAAACCTCGAAGGTAATCGCTGAGACTCAATCATTCGTGATTGGATCTACCATTTAAAAAGAGAACAAGTCTTATTGCGAGACAAGGAAGTCAAGCATGCAGTTGTCAAATCATAAGTCGTCCGCCGGTTGCCCGCGCGTCAGTCGGTGGATCGCGTTATCCCTTTTTACTTCGCTGTCTTTCTCGTTGCTCTCCGGTTGCGCGACCCTGCAAAAGGGGGTCGACAAGATCGAGAACGGACTGCTCAAAGGGAAAAAGCGTAGTTCTAGCTCCGTCGTCAGTGAGGAAGACTCACTTGATCCGATGGGAGCACGAAGCCACAGACGATTATTGTGGGACGATCTATCTCCGTCTCAATTGTCGACCACGATCAAGACGCGCTTCAGTGGTCAAAGCGGGAAATCTTCCGCTCAGCAATCCTTGGCGACCGGCAAGCAGCTGTTTGATCGCGCGACGGAGATGATCACGTCCAACCCCGACGGCACCGAGCACGTTCCTGTGTTTATTGAAGCTGCCAACCATTTTCGCGCCGCATCGTCCGGTCTTCCAGACAGTTCGTTGGCCGAAGATGCGATGTTCTTCGAAGGTGAATCATTCTTTTTTGCCGACCGCTATGTGCAGGCCAATCGCGCTTTCGAAGGACTGGTCGCCGATTACTCCGGTTCGAGATACCTAGACCGGGCCGAGCAACGACGGTATTCGATTGCCTTGTTTTGGCTGAAACTGAAAAAGAACGGCGCGTCCTTCGCGCTCAACGATCCCAAGCGTCCTAAATTTTCGCTGGCCGGAGAGGCCCGAAGAATCTTACACAGGATTCGTATCGACGACCCGACGGGAAAACTGGCCGACGATGCCACTTTCGCGTTAGGCACCGCTTACATGGACGCTAACCGGTTCGAAGAAGCAGCAGACACATTTGCGTACTTGCGAAAAGATTATCCCGGTAGCGAATTCCAATTCAAATCGCAAATGCTGGAACTTGAATCGTTGTTGAAAGCCTACAAGGGCCCCGACTACGACGGGACTCCATTGGCCAAAGCGGAAAAGCTACGAAAGCAGATCGCGGCTCAGTTCCCTAACGAAGCCTCGCAGAATCAAGACATCCTCGCCCAACAAGGATCGCTGATTATCAACCAACTGGCTCAGCGTGACGTCGAGGTGGGGCAGTACTACGAACGTCGCGGCGAAAACCGCGCGGCAAAACTGTACTACGAGAAGGCACAATCCGATTTCAGCGATAGCGTGTTCACCAATGAACTTGCCCAGCGCATCGAGACGGTTGCCAGCCTACCGCCAGTTCCCAAACCGCCAGCAGAATGGATCCAAAAAGTATTCCCCGACGCAAAACCAGAAAAATCAATCATCGCCGCCGGTGGTGGTGCTGGAACAATCTTGCGTTAGGCACTAACCAAGTACACGATCTGAGCGGCAGGACGCTTGCCGCCGCCTGCTTAGGCCTTACCGCTCAGTACTTGCCCCAGCAATAAATTTCCAAGCACTAAGTTTCCCAAGCACGTGATCGCCCTCGCACTAAATCTCCCTCGGACATCGTAAGACCTTTGCAGAACATGCTTGCCCAAAATCGCACTGCTTCATCAGCAAACCTTTTCGGTTTGTTCGTGATCATGTGTGTCGTGATAACGAGCTCTGGCTGCCGCAGCTATCACCTTGGCAATCAATACCTGTTTCGCAGTGATATTCGCACCGTCCACGTTGCGATGGCCGAGTCTAATTCCAACCGCCGATTCCTTGGCCAACGTTTGACCGAAGCGGTCGTAAAACAAATCTCAAACTCGACGCCCCTGACCATCACCGAACCTGCCCTCGCGGACAGCGTGATCACGGCGAATCTAGTCAGAGACAGAAAGTCGGTTTTGACGGAAACCTTCACCGATGAAGGCCGCGCGATGGATGTCGGTTGGCGCGTAGAAGTTGATTGGACCGACCGCGCCGGCACTCCCTTGATGCAACGGCAATCGCTAAAGATCGACCATCATGCGGACTTCATTCCTGAAGGCGGCCAGTCACTAGCAACCGCGCAACAAGAAGTGATAGAACGAATCGCCCGTGAGATCGTTGGGCAAATGGAAACGCCATGGTAGTCAATCATCGTATTGGTGAAGTAGCCAACAGCCAATCAGGCATCATCAAATCACCCTTTCCAGCACCTAGCCAAATGCGTTATTTACGCGGTAGACTTCAACCGACACAAGAGATCGAACCCGTCATGATACGCCACAGCCACCTCAAGTTTTGGTTCTCAACTACCATCGCAATTTGCTTGCTCGTCCACGTCGGATGCGGCAGCGGCTTTCCTAACCTCAAGAAGTCGCCATTGTTGGGCAAATCATTGCGAGCCGACCTAGCCGAAAATTTGCGTCCCGAAACACAGCTCCAACAAACTGGCGGTTGGCTCACCTCGTGGGAAATGGCTCACCGAGAATCACTCAGAACGGGTAAACCCATCATGGCGGTCTTCACCGGCAGCGACTGGTGCGGTCCGTGCATCGCCCTAAAGAAGAAAGTACTGCAGACCAATCAATTCGTTCAATGGGCGACGGACAACGTCGTTCTGCTCGAACTAGACTTCCCCAAAAACACCAATCAGTTACCTGCAATCAAAGACCAAAATCGCGAGCTGGCGCAGAAGTACAACATCGCTGGTTATCCAACGGTTTTGGTGATCGACACTGATGGTAAAGTCAAAGGAAAATTGGGACACGACACCGATGCCAACCGCTGGATCAAGCGCGCCGCGGGAATCGTCGGCTCTTAGGTTTCTTATCCACTTGCCGTTGTCCGCCCAAAACCGTCTTGCCCTCATCCCGTTTCATCTCACATGCCTGATCAGACGCGCGTCGTATCTCCCGGAAAGACAGACGGGACCGTTATCGCCGACTCAGGGGCAACGCTAACCATTCCGTTGACTTGGTCACTACTCAAACCTGGCGATGCCGGCGCAACTCGGCGCGTCAAAGCGGCAGGTCCGTCGTGGACAGTAAAGGCCAAACGCGGCAGGCGCGTTATCTCGCTGGGCGTTTGGGCACCAGCAGAAACGATCGACCGCGTCATCAAAGGTCTAGAGGTCGAGCGCTCAACGGGCGCCTACATCAAAAAACAGGCTTCCGCCAAAAGGCGAAGAGACAAGGCCCAAGACCAGTACGTGGAGGATTTCACGGCCGCTGTTTGCGACTTCCTTGCGTTTCACGATCGCCACACGGATTTAGCAAAACGCTTGGCCATCGCAATCGCCGTCCATGCCACGCCCGTAGGCAGTGGCACCGTCGCACGCACCGCACGCATTCCAGTCCAACAGCGCGCCGAGTCCGCAGTGATTGCTTGGCTGCGCCATCAGACGACCGGTTACGACAACATGAAAATCCCACGAGCAAAAGGCAAGCGTCGTGAAGTGCGTCGCATGCTGGCGGCCAAGTCGCGTGAGTTGCTCAACGTCTACCGGCGCGGTGCGATTGTCGCCGCTGACAAGTGCCTGTTGGAATTAGCGTTGGCAGACAAGAAGAATCCGACTCAATGTTAAACTCTCTCTGGGACAGCCGGAGGTTTTCAACTGGACTAACTCCATCAGATAGGAAAATTCGCTCGACCAAACAACAAAAAAAAGCTCACCGAAAGTTTCCGGTGAGCTTTGTTGATTCAAATGGTAAGGAGGAATACGCCTACAACTTGTCGACGCACCCTCCAACCACCATTGACCACTTCGTACTGCCTGCCGTTCCTAGGTGGAGGACCAATTCCGTGGAGCGGCAAGCGTGTTCGAGTTAGGGTCTAGCCATTGAACGAGTAGGCCGAAAGACCGTGCTCGCCAATATCCAAACCTTCCATCTCTTCTTCAGGGCTGACTCGAAGCCCCATCGTAAATTTCAGAATCAATCCAAGTACCAGAGCAAACACAACCGTGAACGCTCCGATCGAGGCGATGCCGATCAGCTGAGAAACCAACTGCTCAGTTCCTCGCATGGCTCCGAACAGGCCAACGGCCAATGTTCCCCAGATGCCGCAGACCAAGTGAACGCTGATCGCACCGACGGGATCGTCGATTTTGATAACGCTGTCGATGAAGATCACAGCGAAGTAAACCAAAACACCGGCGATCAAACCAATGAAGATCGCATCAAGTCCGCTCATCTGATCTGCACCAGCAGTGATGCCGACCAAACCGGCAAGGATACCGTTGAGAGTCATTGAAAGGTCAGGCTTGCCACCGTGCAATGTCGAGATCAACGCTGCGGCAAGACCACCGGCTGCAGCAGCCATTGATGTGGTTACAAGGACAAGCGAAACCAATCCCGGATCCGCGGACAGAACAGATCCACCGTTGAATCCGAACCAACCGAACCATAGCAGGAATACGCCAATCGCAGCGGCCGGCATGTTGCTTGGAGCGATCGCCATTGGGCGACCGTTGACGTATTTGCCTCGCCGGGCTCCAAGTAAGGCGGCCATCACCAACGCTCCCCAACCTCCAACGGAGTGAACAAGGGTTGAGCCGGCAAAGTCATAGAAGCCGAGCCCGTCAAGGAATCCACCTCCCCACTTCCACGATCCTGTAATCGGATAGCTGAGAGTGACAAAGAACAAGCAGAAGACCAAGAATGTACCAAGTTTCACACGTCCAGCGACGGCTCCAGAGACAATGGTGCAACAAGTCGCTGCAAACATCGCTTGGAAAAAGAAGTCGGAGTACTTAGTGTAGGCTCCGTCCACTGCGCCACTTTCCGATTCAGCGTAAGCTGCCGTTGAAGCACCGTTGTAGGCTTCGATTTGTGCTGGCGTTGGATCATCTCCCAACGCAGCGACTCCATTTCCATTTAGTAGGAAACCAAATCCCTCTTCTGCGACTTTGAAGTACCCCGCGTCTCCGTCTTCGAAGCTAGGATACATGATGTTAAATCCGATTAAGCCATAGGTAACCAAACCCAAGCAAACGATCATCGTGTTCTTGAACAGAATGTTGACGGTGTTTTTGGAGCGCGTCAGGCCACTTTCAAGTGTGGCGAAGCCAAGGTGCATGATGAAGACCAACATGCCTGCGATCATGATCCACAAGTTGTTGACGAGAAATGCTGCATCGTTCTCGATGACTGTAACAGCTGTCGAAGCTGCTTCGGTAGTTGTTTCATCTTGAGCTAAGCCAACGGAAGGCATCAGTGCCAGAGCAGCAAATGCTGCAAGATATAGTAAAGCGGTTTTCTTTCTCACTGTTTCCTCTTTGTTACGTTCAATGGTGGAAATACTTGTTAATGGTCTGTTTTTCGAGTGATAGCACTTGCCGTACCAATTGACCCAATCAACCCTCATAAATGCCGCGCGTACCGGTTTCACAAACAAATTTGTTGACCAAAAAATAATATTTATTTCTCAAAACCTTATTAGCGCGCACCTGCCCGCTATTCCCCTGCTTTCCAAACAGGCACGACGCGCAGATCCACCTATCGCGCATTTACCTCCCGTTATTAAACGTCAATGTCGCCCCGGAGACGCAATCCATCGTTAATGCCGTCTAAGGGGGAGGGATCTTTTATTGATTGGCCAAACTAGAGAGCGGTCCCATGCTTAAATCAGAGGCACGCGCAACATGGCCATTAGGCAACGCGAGAACCGCCCGTTTTCGCATTCTCTTTCGTGGGCATCAGGAACTCTTGCCCGTCCAAGGTTGTCGGTCTCGGCCAAGAGTGCCCAAGCTGCGACTAAGACAACAGCCCGCTAGTGCTCTGTTCCAACTTAAAATTGGGGTAAGCATCCTGCTTGCCATCAAATAATCATGTAGCTTTCGCAAGCTGGAAGCTGGAAGCTTACGCCCGAGTCTTACGCTTGCGGCGCTCACGTACTGGACCCTTCCAAATACGCGGCCCCGTGAGCGCGGAATTGAAGTTGGCTGTCTATTTTCAGCCAATGGCCTGTGTTTTTCCTGCGGATTATCACATGGGCTATGGCCACAAGAACCACATTTCGAGATACTTAAAAAAGTACTTCGCTTCCCAAAATTACATTGCTCCTGATGAAACACTACACACAAGTCGCACTACTAGTATCCGCGACGATATTTGCGATCGCTCACACGCAAACTGCAGGCGCCCAAGAACCAGCAGAAAAGAAGATCATCGTTTGTTCGACCACTCAGATCGCCGATTTCGCTCGCAATGTCGTGGGAGATTCGTGGGAAGTGCAATGCGTGTTGGGACCGGGGCAAGACCCTCACAACTACCGCACCACCACCAAGGATAGCGCTGCGGTGGCCGGTTCAGACCTGTGTTTGGAGAATGGCTGGAATCTAGAAGGGCATGGTTGGATGAATACGCTTGCCACGAACGCGCGCAAGCCGATCAAAACATGCGTTGAAGGCGTCAAACCACTCAGCACCGACGAAGAAGGTGGTTCAGTCAAAGACCCACATGCTTGGATGGACGCATCAAACGCTTGGATCTATGTTCAAAACATTCGCGACGCGGTAACTGAGATGGATCCAGAAAATGCAGCGGCGTACGAAGCCCGCGCCGATCTGTATCGCCTTCAATTAAAATCACTGAACCTGTGGATCGGAAAACAGGTTGGCCAAATTCCTGCCGAACGACGAATCTTGGTCAGTCACCACGATGCGTTTGAGTATTTTTGCAAAGCTTATAACTTCACCGCGATCAGCCCTAAGGGATGGACGACCGATGAACTGGTGGGCATGAACCCTCAGAAGATTCCGGAGATCGTCGAGCAAATCCGAAGTCAGGGCGTGAAAAGTGTTTTCATCGAAACGACGCTCAACCGTGAACTGGTTGAGCAAATTGCCCGTGAGGCCGGGGTGGAAATCGGCGGTGAGCTTTATTCCGATGCCATGGGGGCCAGCGGAACCGCCGGAGAAACATATATTGGCATGATGCGAGAGAATGTTTTGACGATCGTCGGGGCGCTAAAAGAATAGAGGCGAATATCAGTAGGTCCCTCTCTCCGAGGTTGTGAATTTTTCGCTAGGATGTTTGTAGTACCGCCTTTCGGCGGAATGGAACCGGGATATCCTGTCAAATTCCGGCTAAAGCCGGTACTACGAACTGCGCGATCGATCCTTACAAAAGCAATGTCTCAAAAATTCACAGCCTCTCCGAGAGGGACACGCGCCCAGTCTCTCGGAGAGAGACCGCTACTAATTCCGCTTTATCAACATCAATTTGAGTCCCGGTCCACTATGCGTCCACTACTGACATTGTTAATGGTCGCGTTATTGATTGGCGGGATGTGGGGCTACGTTGAATTCAAAAACGGTGTCTCGCGCCCGGCAATGGTCGTGGAAACCAAATTCGCCGAAGAACCTACTCGGCTGACCATTCTCCGATCCGCGCCGCTGTTCGATGGAGGTGGACTCGGCGGACCGGCAGTAGAACTGGCGATCAAGTCGAAATCTTTTCTGACGCTTAACCGAACCGTCCCCCCTGAAGAATTCATCGAAGTTGAAATTCCCAACGTGGAAATCGGCAAGAACACCGTCAATGTGGCCGTCAATTTTGAAGATCCAGAAGCGTTTCTCTCCGCCGAAAAACCTTTGTCGTTGTACGCGTTGGAGGTGATCATCATGCAAGGAAGTCGTGAACTGCACCGGCAAACCTTCACCAGTGGCGAGCCTTTCATTGTGGGCGGCGACATTTTGTTTCAGGTCGACCCAGTCCCGTCTCTCTCTGACGAGGACAACCATGATCACGCCGGAGGAAGTCACTAGTGAGTCAAATCAACCAATCAGGAAGGAAAACTAGCGCGATCGAAGTCGAAGACTTAACCGTTAGTTATGGCCCCGTTCCGGCGTTGTTAGATATATCGCTGGCGATTGAAGAAGGGAAACTGGTCGGAATCATCGGCCCCAACGGGTCCGGCAAATCGACGCTGATGAAATCGATGTTAGGTTTCGTCAAGCCAGATGTGGGCGCTGTGAGAATTTTTGGCACCGATGTTTCCAACGTCAAAGGACGAGTGGCCTACGTTCCGCAACGTGGAGCCGTTGACTGGGATTTCCCGATCACGGTGCGCGAGGTGGCTGCTATGGGACGGTACTCGTATCGGCGCTGGTGGCAGGACCTGACTGCAAAAGATTACAAACTGGCTGACGATGCGTTGGAAAAGGTACGCATGAGCGATTATCGTGGCCGGCAGATCGGACAATTGTCTGGCGGGCAACAACAGCGCGTCTTCATGGCACGAGCACTGGCGCAGGACGCCGACATTTTGTTATTGGATGAGCCATTCGCGGGCGTTGACGCGGCGACCGAACGGGCAATCCTTGATGTGCTGGAAGATCTGAAGAACGATGGCAAAACCGTGGTTGTCGTACACCACGACCTAGCAACGGCCGCCGAGTACTTTGATTTGTTGATCTTGCTGAAGCAGCGTTTGTTTGGATTTGGTCCGCCAAAGATGATTCTCAATCCAAAATTGCTGGGCGATGTCTACGAGGGAACATTGCGTGTATTTGCGGAGCTGGAAAAGCAAGGGGCCGAGGACTGATTGCCCATGTATGAAGCACTCACACAATTTCAATTGGAATACGGCTACCTAATCAATCCACTGATCGTCGGCACGCTGGTCTCGATCGTCTGCAGCGTCGTCGGATGCTTCATCGTCTTGCGCGGGATGTCATTTCTCGCTGATGCAATCGCACACTCGATGCTTGCCGGAGTGATTGCTGGTTACCTGTTTATGAAAGTCATTTTCGGGCAAGAATCGCATCTTGGCGGAATGCTGATCGGTGCGACGCTGGCCGGCATTCTAACGGTGGCCATGGTAGGCCTCGTGACTCGTTTCTCTCGGATCAAACAAGACACCGCGATCGGCATCATGTACACGGGGATCTTTGCGATGGGGTCGTTCCTGTTGTCGCTGGATTACATCGGCGGCATCGTGCAAATCGACATCTACCACTTTATCGTCGGCGATGTAATCGCAGTCACCACCGGAGAACTTTGGCTGTTGGCGATCGTAACCTCCATCGTACTGTCGGTCGTCATTTTGTTTTACCGCCCACTGCAACTGACATCGTTTGATCCCATCATGGCAGCGTCCATTGGCATTCCCGTCTTAGCCGTTGAATACCTGCTGACCGCTTGTACGTCATTGGTGGTCGTCAGTGGCGTTCAAATCGCGGGCGTGATTTTAGTCGTAGCACTAATCATTACTCCGGCAGCGTCGGCCTATCTGTTGACCGATCGATTGGACCGAATGATTGTTACGTCAGCGATTCTGGGAGTGATTGGATTTTGGATCGGATTTCTGATCGCCAATTTGACAGGATCGGCAGCCGGGGCATCGGTTGTGATCACGATGACGGCGATCTTTTTCCTTTGCCTTGTGCTTGCCCCACGCTACGGTTTGCTGGCGGACTGGATTCGCAAACGCAACACCGTCCCTCAAGAGATCATGGAAGACGTTTTGGGATCGGTCATGCGCAGCCCCGATGATTCCATCACAGTCGAAGAAGTGCTTGGCTACATCAAAAAACCCAACATGAAAATTCGTAAGAGTATCGACATGCTTGAGCGACAGGGATTGTTGGACGTGGATCACGGCAAATTGAAACTGACCAAAGACGGCCTGTTCGAAGCGAAACGCTTGGTGCGTGCTCACCGCCTGTGGGAAACGTATCTCGATCAGACATCGGTCCCCAAAGAAGAAATCCACAGCCGAGCTCATCAATTGGAGCACTTGCAAGATCAATCGATGGTGGACTATCTCGATGATAAACTTGGGCACCCCATCACCGACCCTCACGGCAGCCCGATTCCCATTGACGAAAAACGGATTTCTAGGGATGGGAAAGTGCTGCTGAGTTGGTTGCGTGAGGGGTATCGGGCGCGAATCGTCGAACAGCGTCCGTGCGAAAATCCAGTTAATATCCGCGTCGGCGATATCGTCTCGATGGGCGAGCGCTCAAAAGACGGTGCGATCTGGACCGTGATCACAGCTTCTGGAACGCAGCTAGAACTGGATCACGACCAGGCGGATTCGTTGCTGGTTGCTGTCGAGCAACCCGAATAAATCGAGGTAGCAAGCCTCCCGTCGCAAGCGTTATATTAGGCGTGCAGCGGCATACGATGTTAGGCTGCTGTTTCAAGATTCCGAGAGTGATGCAATGTCCGATGATTCCCAAGATCCTAACGAGCCAGAGCCGTTGGACGATCTCGATGAAGAATTTTCACTGGACAAACTGAGCAAGGCTTACGCGGAAGTTATTCGGCAACGATCGGCTGACGGCGAACTTCCTGCCTCCGATAAAGGAGATTCAGACAAAGAAGAGGCAAACGGTGGAGAAAGATCTGCTTCGGCGGTGGCTGACAAATCGGCTCCTGCTCCACCACCGACGAAATCAAATGGCCAGTCGCCCACATCGGCATCGTCGCTGGCGGACGACAATCGAGGCTGTCCGATCGAACCAGAGACTATTATCGAATCGATCGTGTTTGTGGGGGCTCCGCGCGGCGAGTCACTAACGCTTGCCGGAATTGCTGGAGTCTTGCGCGATGTGAGCGCTGCTGATGTTAGACAAAGCGCGGCTGATCTGAACGAAAAATACGAACACGACAATTCGGCGTGGCGGATCGTGATCGACGGCGATGATGACGACGCAGAAATCAAAATGGCGCTGGCTGAGAACCTAGCAGAATTCCAGAATCACTATTTTGGTCGCAACAAACAGGTACAACTCTCTCAAGGAACGATCGATGTGCTGTCCGTCGTTGCCTATCACCAACCGGTTTCCAAGGCGGAGGTCGAGAGCACGCGTGGCAAGGCCAGCGGAACAGTGTTGTCTCAACTTGTCCGTCGCGATT
>CALKXO010000354.1 GCA_938003615.1 uncultured Pirellulaceae bacterium
TTACAAATCGAATTCCACAAACGACTTTCTGGTGGCTGACCAATCCGCTATTATCAGCGTGCCTTAAAACAGATGCCCCACCTTCTAAAAGTCCATCCTGCTTCATGTCGACCGCTAAAGCCAAATCTCTAACCGCTCATAACGTCGCCGCCAACGCTAACAAGATTGAGATGCGCGGCGCAAGGACGCACAACCTGCGGAACATCGATCTGGACATTCCTCACAACCAACTGGTCGTCATCACCGGTCGCAGCGGCAGCGGGAAAAGCTCGCTCGCGTTCCACACCTTGTTCAACGAGGGCCAGCGGCAGTTCTTTGAAAGTCAACCGTTTTCAGCGCGAAAATTCTTCAAACAGCTACCCGAGCCCGATGTCGATTCGATCAGCGGCTTGCCGCCAACGCTAAGCCTTGATCAGAACCCCGGCAGCATGAACCCACGTTCGACCGTCGGAACGGTCTCTGAGATCTACGACTATCTTCGGTTGCTAATGGCGCGCGTCGGAGCCGTGCATTGCTACAAATGTGACAATGCCATCGACCAACAGTCGCCAGAAGACATTTGCAAAAGCTTGATGCGATTGCCCGAATCGACCCGCATGATGCTCATGGCGCCCATCGTCGTTCACAAAACTGGAACTCAAAAATCCGCCCTCGACTCCGTCCGACGGGAACGTCTGGTGCGCGTGCGTGTGGACGGGGTGGTTCAAGACATCGACCACGTCAAACCCTTAGCCGAAAGTTTGCCTCATTCGATCGACGCTGTCACCGATCGCATCATCATTAAACCCGGCATCGAAGACCGATTGATCAAAGCGATTGAGTTGTCCATCAAGATGAGCGGTGGGGCAGTAACGGTCTGTTGGCTGACGCCAGAAAAATCCAACGCTCAGTCGAAATCAGATCCTTCTTGTTGGGATGAAAAACTATACAGCACGCGTTACGCCTGTTCGAAATGTGACATCAACTACGCAGAAGTCGAACCACGTTCATTCAGTTTTAACAGTCCGCTGGGCGCCTGCGAATCCTGCAACGGGCTAGGGTTTGCCATTCATTTCGACCCGCAACAGGTTGTGCCCGACAGATCAAAATCACTTAACGATCGCGCCGTTGCGATTTGGAGCAATTTATCAAAAGCGGCCTACTTGAAGAAGGTCCAACAACTGGTGCCGCTGCTGGAACAGTTGAACGGCGACGTGGACCTTGAGTTGCCGTTGGAGCAATGGAGTCCCAGCCAATGGGAGACGTTGCTGTACCACAACGATCGAAACGCCCCCGGTTTGATGGTGTTGCTTGAGCGTGACCTCTCCACATCACTCGATGAGGACTGGTGCGATCGGTTGCTGGACATGGAGACGCGTCTTGTTTGCAACCATTGCGGAGGCAGTCGATTAAACGAAATGTCTAACGCAGTTCAACTCAACGGCGTTAACATGGCTCAAATCGTTTCAATGTCGTTGTCCGAAGCACTCAGCTTCTTTGAAGATCTGAAATTGGAAGACTGCGATGGCGTTGATGGCACAAAGGGCCAACTCTCACAGATCGCCGCACCTATTGTGTCTGCAATTGTTAAACGTCTGTCGTTCCTTGTCGAAGTAGGCGTCGGTTACCTAACACTTGGCCGATCCACCGACACACTCTCCGGCGGCGAGTACCAGCGCACGCGCCTCGGTACATCGATCGGTGCGGGGCTGACCAACGTTTGCTATATTCTCGATGAGCCATCTATCGGTCTGCATCAGCGTGACAACCAGCGTCTGATTGATTCGATCAAACGATTGCGAGACGCCGGTAATTCGATGCTCGTCATCGAACATGACGAATCCATGATGCGGGCCGCCGATCACGTGGTCGAAATAGGTCCCGGAGCCGGCCGTACCGGTGGAAATGTTGTTGCTTCGGGATCGGTCGATCAGCTTGAAGCATCTGCCGAGAGTTTAACGGGCCAGTACCTCGCCGGGACCAAGTCAATTCAAACCCGTGAGAAACGCAGGCCAGTCGATGCGGATCGCATGATCAAAATCCGTGGAGCGGCGGGCTTCAACCTGAAGGATCTTGACGTCGATATTCCTTTAGGAGTTTTAGCCTGCGTCACGGGCGTCAGCGGCAGTGGGAAGAGTACGCTGATCAACCAGACGTTAGTGCCAGCGCTTAAACGAAATTTGCAGTTAGTTGCGCTACCTCCGGCGGCCCATCAATCAATCGAGGGGCTGGAGCGCGTCGATTCGTTGGTGTTCGTAGATCAAAAACCTGTGGGTCGATCGGCGAAAAGTTGTCCGGCCACCTACACGGGTGTGTTTGATGAATTTCGCAAGATGTTTGCCGCGACACGCGTTGCCAGAGAACGCGGCTATACGATTACGCGCTTCAGTTTCAATTCAAAGACCGGCCGCTGTGAGAATTGCCTTGGGCACGGCCATCAGAAAGTGAAACTCGACTTCCTGCCAGATGTTTTTGTGAAATGCGATGCGTGCCAAGGACGTCGATTCAATCCGTTGACGCTTCAAGCGAAATTCGGCGAATTCTCAATCGCTGACGTGCTTGAGATGACGGTCGAACAAGCGTTGCTGCAATTCTCGGGCTTCAGTCGCATCGCGCGCGTGCTGCAGTGTTTGGCCGATGTCGGATTGGGCTACGTGAAGCTTGGACAACCCGCAAACAGTCTTTCTGGTGGCGAATCGCAACGCATCAAACTAGCGAAAGAGCTGTCTGTACCGCGTGAAGGACACACGATGTACGTGCTGGACGAACCGACGACGGGTCTTCACTTTGCTGACATTGATGAACTGCTGACGGTGCTGCATCGAATAGTAGACCAGGGTAATTCGATGATAGTCATCGAGCATAATTTGGATGTGGTCGCAAATGCGGACTGGGTGATCGACCTCGGACCTGAAGGCGGCGAAGGCGGAGGCAAGCTAGTGGCCGTGGGAACCCCCGAGGATGTGGCCAAAGTTGCTGCTTCGCTGACCGGACAGTTTCTGTCGTAGTGGGTCTCATGGCCCGTTATTGGCGGTCACCCGAAAAAACAACCAAACACGCCAATGTGCTTTTCCAGCGAGCACCGCGCTCTCACGCAAGGTGCGCTTACACACTCCCCTGCTCTGTCCAAAATTGCTACAATCTCTACAGACAACTCGGTGTAATGTTTTTGCATTGGGCATCTCGAATCAACGACGACATGGACGGCTGCTGTGGGCGACAAAATTGAACGCATCTTTCTGGGACTCTCGCGACCACCGCTTCATAGTGCCGTGGACTTGATCGTGCAAAAGTATGCTCAACCCCAGTCAAACGCCCAATCAAAAGATCCGTCCCTGAATCCATCGCAGGATTCGTCACAAAATGCTTCGCTGGACGCCGTGCTGGATCTTTCTGGCTTCCTGTTGGTTATACCCACTACCCGTTCTTCAAAGCGCCTCTTGCAATTGCTGGTGCAGAAAACGGCACAGCAAAACATTCGTCTCACGCCGCCACAAATCATCACCGTCGGTGATCTTCCCGAACACCTTTACGCCGCTGAAAAAACGCTGGCCACCGATCTGGCTCAACAGATCGCGTGGAGCAAAGCGCTCCGTCAAGCCGCTCCTGAATCGATCGAAGCATTGCTTGGCCGTCCTCACGAAGACGACGACACCGAGGGCGATTCGTCGGACATGCTGGCTCAGTGGCAGCCACTGGCAAAACTCCTCTCCCGTTTGCATACTCGACTGGCCAGCGACATTTGGAGCTTTCGCAGCGTGGCAAGAGAGGTCCGTGGCGTCAAGAATTTTCTCTCCGAGGAACAGGCCCGTTGGGACGCGTTGGAAGTCATCCAAAAAGAATACTACGCCATTCTGGACAGCGCTAATCTCTGGGACCGACAAGCCGCGCGCAGTTACGTCGCCGCCGGAGCCAAGATCGGCCAAAAGCGCTGCGACACCGACAAACGTATTGTCTTGATCGCCGTCGCCGACCTCAATCGCAGCATCTCCGGCATGCTACAGCAGCTGGCGTCATCGGTTACCTGCATGGTCGTTGCCGATGAATCGATGGCCGATCGATTCAACGATTTCGGCAGCTTGATCACGTCGGCATGGCTGGATGTCGACATCAAGATCGATGACGACAAAATCATGATCGTCGACACTCCCGCCGATCAAGCATTTGCAGTTTCCAATCGCTTGACGCATTTGCCCTCAGGAACCAATTACGCCACCGACCAAGTCACCATCGGCGTTCCCGACGCCACCGTCATCCCTCAGCTGGAACGGGCGATGAACGCGATCGAAGTTCCTCATCGAAACCTAGCGGGTCGCTCGCTGGGTGAAACGGCGCCCGTTCGTTTGCTGATCGCTTGTCGAGATTATCTTCAAGCACAGACCTACGACTCGTTTGCATCCCTCGTGCGGCATCCTGACGTTTTTCGCTGGGTCACCGATACGATTGAGGATGACCAATGGCTGGGCGAGCTCGACAGTTACCAGAACCTACATCTCCCAGACAAAATACGCGTCGCTCAAAAGAATCCTTTTGGCGATCCGAAAAAGATTGCCGGTCAGTATGACACCAAAGACCCGGGAGCTAAATACCGTGCCAAAGCATCCGCCGAAACCAGCACCGTGCTTAACGAGATCCACGCACTGGTGCGCGATCTTCTGAAGCCGCTGGTGGAAGGCACACGCGCCATCGTCCAGTGGAGCCAGCCATGGACGGAGGTACTGGTACGCATCTATGGCAACCGAACGTTAAGCAAATCCAACGATGCCGATCGGGCGACGATCAAAGCGTGCGAGGCGATCTATTGTGCATTGGCCAATCAAAAACAGGTTCCCGCCGAATTTGGCACCGTCGTGACTGCCGCTCAGGCGCTTCAATGGGCGCTGGAAGCCGCCTCCGAGCAGCGCGTCCTCCCGCCGCCCCTTCCCGAGGCGGTGGAACTTGCTGGTTGGCTGGACTTGCCGTTGGACGATGCCGAGGTGATGATCGTGACAGGAATGAACGACGACTCCGTGCCGACCTCCGAGGTCGGACACCAGTTCTTACCCAACGCACTCTGTGAGCAGCTTGAGATTCTGGACAACAACCGGCGTTACGCGCGTGATTGCTACGCGTTGACCGTGATGACGTCCGTGCGAGACGATTTTTTGCTAATTGTTGGCCGCCACGACGAACAGGAAGAGCCCAAGAAGCCCAGTCGACTGCTGTTTGCCGATTCGGCCGAGGTTGCCGCGTGGCGTGCAAAAGCGTTTTTCACGTTCCGCGGCCAAAACGAATCTCAACTGTGGCTGGGCGATTACTCCAACCCGCCGGACGAGCAGCAAATCGAAATCCCGTTTCCTATCTGCTCCCAACCGCTGGAGCAGATGAGCGTGACGAAGTTCAAAGAGTTCCTCAAATGCCCATATCGGTTTTACCTAAACATCATCTTGAAGCTGCGGACTGCGACCGATAGCTGGCGCGAGTTAAGCGGCGGCACCTTCGGGGATCTGGCTCACAATATTTTGGAAGCGTTTGCGGAAAGCGAGTTGAGAGATTCGACCAACGATCAATTGATTTTCGAGTTTCTCTCCGGGGAGCTGGACGAACAATCTCGCCAGCTGTTCTCTACCTCGCGTCTGCCGGCCGTCAGAATTCAGATGCAACAACTTCGACATCGGCTTGAACGATTTGCAACTGCGCAGGCCAACCACCGACGTAAAGGTTGGCGAATCGTCAGTACGGAAGAACTGTTAGCCCATCCGTTGGATGTCGACGGTGAAATCTTTACCATCACAGGAAAGATCGACCGCGTCGATCAGCACGAGCAAACGGGTCACGTTGCGATTTGGGATTACAAAACCTCTGACAAAGGAGAGGGGCCCTACAAGGCTCACAAGACGCGCAAGAAGTGGAAGGACCTTCAGCTTCCCTTGTACCGCCATTTGGTCAAAGAGGTCGCAGCAGTCAAGAACGCCAATCTAAACACGATCACACTTGGCTATGTGTTACTTTCCAAAAATCTCGATGACATCAAATTTGACGAGGCTCCGTTTTCAGCGGAAGAACTTAAAGAGGCTGATGAACTTGCATTTGACTGCATCCGCAAGATTCGCAAAGGACTTTACTGGCCGCCTGAAGAGCTCCCACCGCAGTTTTCCGAAGACTTCGCGGCGATCTGTCAGGACGGCGTCTTTGAAAAATTCGATGTAGCTCATAACACGCCCGAGACACATGCCGTCCCGGAAAAAGATACGGTGGTGGAACTGCCATGGTAGACCCAAAAACAATCGACGCTGAAATGCAGCCGTACATGCGAAACGAAGTCATCCGCGCTTCAGCGGGAACAGGCAAGACGTTCGCCCTTTCAAATCGATACCTCGTCCTGCTGGCCTCGGGTGTGGAGTGCCAGTCGATTCTGGCGACGACGTTCACAAAAAAGGGCGCCGGAGAAATCCTCGACCGGATCGTTCAGCGTCTGTCCAATGCGGCCCTTTCCGAACAAGCGGCTGAGGAACTCTCCCAGCAGCTAGATTTTGTCATCACGCGCTCTCGCGCGGCAGATGTGCTGTTGGGTTTGCTGAAGAATCTGCATCGGCTAGAGATCAGCACGTTAGACAGTTTCTTCAATCGCGTTGCCAAAGTGTTCAGTTTAGAACTGGGTCTGCCTCCGACGTGGGACGTGGTCGAGGAACAACAGATCGAAGTGCTACGCGACTCAGCCGTGCAACACGTGCTGCTCAATGATCAAGTCGACACGCTGTTGAACTTGATGTCCCAAGGAGAATCGGATCGGCGGGTGTCTTCGTTGATTCTGCAAACGGTCAAAGACATCTATGAGACCTTTCGAGAGTCGACCGACGAGGCATGGAAGAAGCTCGAAGAACCGCGACAGCGCCTGAGCGTTGACCAAATGGAATCACTCAAACAGGAGGTGCTGCACCGCGAATTTGAGGTCAAACCGTCAATGCTCAAGCATTGGAAAGTCGTGCAGGACTTGGTCACCACTGACCAATGGGATAAAGTCACCGAGCTAAAGTCGATCCAGAACATACTCGACGGCAACCCAACCTACTCACGGATGAAGTTCCCGGAGGACATGCGGCGGCTGTTCGATTCGATGATTGTTCAGTGCCGCTGGTGGATCATTCACCGGTTGGCGAAACGCAATCAATCCACGTGGGCGCTGCTGAAGCAGTTCGGCGAGGTGTTTGAGGAATCCAAGGACCAACTTGGCCAACTTCGTTTTGCCGACGTAACCGACCGACTGAAAGCCATTGCCAGAGAGTGGACAACGGACAGATTCTCTTTCCGCCTGGACAACCAGATCCGACATTTGTTGCTGGACGAGTTTCAGGACACTTCTCCGGTTCAGTGGTCGATCGTACGCCCCTTCGCGAAATCGGTAACCGAAAGTGAGATTGGCGGGCGCTCGTTCTTCTGCGTCGGCGACATGAAGCAGGCGATCTACGGCTGGCGCGGCGGCGTGGCTGAAATTTTTGATCTCGTAGAAGACCAGCTGGACAATCTGCAGCCAACGGAACCGCTTCTTAAAAGCTACCGCAGCAGTCCGGTGGTGGTCGAGTTCGTTAACGAGGTGTTTTCGAAGATCGGACAATTTAATTGCGGTGACGACATCACCAACGAATCGGTCAAGCAATGGGCGAAGTGGTTTCAGCAGCATACGACCGAGCGATCGTCCTACAAAGGTTGCGCTACGATCGAATACGCCGCCGATCACGACAAAAAAGACGCCAACGGCAAGAACTTGATCGACCAACATACGGCCGCTCGTATTCGCAACGAGAACGTCAATACTGCGACGGTGGAGCGTGTTCGGCAGTTGGTCAAGGATTTGCCGCCGCATGGAACCATTGGCGTATTGTTGCGGACCAATAAAGATGTTGGCCAGTTGATTTTCGATCTGCAACAGGCCGGAATAGAAGCCTCAGAAGAGGGAGGCAATCCGCTCACCGATTCGGCGGCAGTTGAAATGGTCCTGTCTGCGATGCAGTTGTGTGACCATCCGGGAGATGACGTTGCTCGGTTTCACGTTTCTAATGGCCCACTGAATGAGCTGTTTGACGTAGTCCCTGAAGGAGACCTAAATCGAGCGGAGAATAAGAAAGCGGTGGCCGGTGGCGCGGCCAAGGTGCGCAGGCTGCTGGCGGACAATGGCTACGGCCCCACCGTTGAACTGATGGCAGGGCTATTGGCACCGATTTGTACGCGCCGTGAACTTTTGCGACTACAACACCTTGTCCGCCTCGCCTTTGGCAGCCCTGAGCAGACTCAACAATGGTCGTTGCGACCCTCTAAGTTCGTCGAGTTTGTCCGCGAGATCAAAATTGGCGACCAAAGTTCGGCTCAGGTGCGTGTGATGACCATCCACAAGTCCAAAGGCCTCGAATTTGACTCGGTGGTGCTACCGATCAAGGGTAGCGATCGCAGTTGGTCCGGATTTCCACCGACCGTCGTCGAAGGACGTGACTCGCCGACAGAGCCGGCAAAAATCGTCACACGCTACGCAGCCGACGCTCATCAAAAACTGCTGCCCGAAGAGTTTCAGGAAGTCTTTACCGATGAGAAACGGCGTACCGTGCGTGAGGCAATGTGCGTTTTGTATGTTGCGTTGACGCGCGCAGCTCGTTCGATCCACGTCGTGATGTCGATAGGGATCAAACCCGATCCGAAGAAGCAATCCAAATCAATGGGAGGCGTGTTGTTGGCCACCGTCGCCGAAGGCGCCGAGAGGGCGGAGGGAATCATCTACCAATCACCACTGGGAGATGAGAAATGGTTTGAGGACTTAGAAGCGCCAGAAAAAGAGACCGATCAACAAACGCGTTTGAATCGATTTTACTTTAACTCCGTCGCCGACCGACCGCAGAACCGCGTCCAGCGTGGTGTTGCCTCTGGGCGCGGCGTGGCGCGCGTCAGGCCATCGATGCTCGAAGGCGGCGATGAGATTGAGTTGAACCAGATCTTTGGCATGCAGGACCAGCAAGTCGCGTTGGAGCGCGGGCAGCTGATGCATGGTTGTTTTGAGTTAGTGCGATGGGTCGAAGACGGATTGCCGGAGACTGATGTGCTGCGGCAGCATCTCGAAAAGATCTGCCCTTCGTCGGTGCTGATCGGCAAAGTGATCAGTGAATTTTTCGCGGCAATCAAGAAATCGCCATTAAGCAAGCTGTTTAGCTACGGCGCGTTTGCCGAACTGTACCCAGTGCACTTTGATGGTGCCGACAATCGAATGGATGTATTCAACGAACACCGTTTCGCGATCAACGTCCCGGCAGGCGATGACGTGGAACTGATGGAGGGCGTGGTAGACCGGCTGATCTTGATCTACAAAGACGGAGCGCTTATCGCGGCGGACATTATTGATTTCAAGACTGACGCGCTGGCCAAAGGAGAGTTACCCACGAAAGTTGATTTCTAC
>CALKXO010000355.1 GCA_938003615.1 uncultured Pirellulaceae bacterium
CGAATTGCGAAATGACATTTATACTTCGGCACCGCCTCAGAATATTGATCTGGATTTGACTTATGATGCGGTTCTTGACACCAGTCAAGGCGAGATTCGCGTCCGTTTATTAGATAATGAATCACCAACGTTTGTGAACAACTTTGTCAATTTGGCGCGCGACGGTTTTTATGATGGACTGACATTCCATCGAGTGATTGACGGATTTGTCGGTCAGGGCGGTGACCCGTTGGGCACAGGTACCGGTGGCCCGGGGTACGAGATCGCCGACGAAGTTGGTAACGACATCGAATTCGACGCTCGAGGTCAGTTGTCATTTGCCAATGCAGGCAACAACACCACGGGAAGTCAGTTCTTCTTTACGTTCGCGCCAACGTTTCTGAACAATGGCCAGTTCTCGGTCTTTGGAAATATCACCTCCGGTGATGCGGTGCTTGATCAGCTTACGCGCACTGAACTTAATGGGATACCGGTTCCCGGTGTTGTTCCTGATGTGATCAATTCCATCACAATCGAAGAAGTCTAGGGATTTTCCTGAAGCCGCCTTTGGCTCCATGGAAAGCGACTGAGGATGGCATGACTATTTTTGAGATAGGGCTCCCAAATTTGAAACCTATTTCGTTTACGTGCGCAACGGCATTTGACACTGACGAATCATTCACGACATTGGAGATTTTCTCTCCGAACAACCCAGATCTCGGCGTTACAGCTACTAGGGCGACCATTTGGAATATCGTTTGGTACCTTCGGGATTTCACCTGCCCTTTCAGAATTTGACGCTGAGTTTCGTTCTGGAGCAGGCGGATTTTTACTTGCAAGATTGGACTACGATATCGTCGGAGCAGGTACTGTAGACCTTGACTTCATTCTAGGCGACCTAGGTATCGCCGAAGATGGCGGAGACCGAGTTTCAGTAGATTTTGAATCTGGGGCTGTGACCGTTTTGAGTGAACCGAACTCGGATGTCGATGGATAGGGCGTTAATTCAGAAGGGATGTGAGTGATCCTAATTGATCGAAGGGCGTTATTGCGCGGCCCTCTCTTCAGTTACCAGCCAGTCGAGACCGACGGCAAAGACCGCGCCGAGAGTCGTCGCGACAAGGTAGACCCACAAATGTGTGAATGTTCCAGAAATCAGCGCCGGGGCAAGTGACCGTACAGGGTTCATTGACGCTCCGCTGATAGGGCCGGCGAACATGGCTTCCAAACCTACCGTGATGCCGATTGCAGCGCCGGCCATGACGCCGGTTTCCTTGCTACCGCTGGAAACGCGCAGGATCACAAACATTAACATCGCCGTCAGAATGAACTCCAGCACAAAAGATTGCTGCCACGAACCAGTGGGCAACGTGCTGCCAAGGGTCAGGTGTTCAGGAAACAACGCCCAAAGAGTAAGGCTGGCTAACAGTCCGCCGCAGATTTGTGCGGCAATGTAAGGTAGAACCTGATTGGTTTCAAAACGGCCGGCAACACGAAATGCGATTGTGACTGCTGGATTAATATGGGCTCCCGAGATATCGCCGATGGCGTAGATCATCGCCATCACGATCATGCCAAACGTAAGTGCCACACCCGCGTGCGAGACGGTTTCACCGGAAACGTCATTGATAATGATCGCCCCGGTTCCCGCAAACACCAAACAGTAAGTGCCAATCGCCTCTGCGGCGTACCTTTTAAGAGTCAACATCGTTTGGCTCAATTCAGTTCGCTTGCGCGTCGGTGTCGTCTCGTTTGAGCTGCAGTCGTAGGTAGTTGGCCCGTTCTACGTTTCGTTGGTCAGTGTCAAGCGTTTGTTCGCAAATTTTCTGCAAATGAGCCGGTTGCGTCCGAAGAAACAGCTGGTTGATGTGCGGGATCTCGAGATTGTCGATCAATTCGAGGTTCACTCCCATTCGCACACGCGACAACAAGTACATTGTCTCTTCGCTGCTGATTTGTTGAGCCGTTTGTAGTGTGCCGTAGGCGCGGCTAACACGATCAAACAAGTCGTTCTGTTTCTCATCCAGCAAATATTGTCGCGCCTTTCGCTCGTAGTCGATCACGTAAGGGATCACGTCGGCGACCTGATCAATGATCTCTCGCTCACTCTTCCCCAGCGTCACCTGATTGCTAATCTGGTAGAAATCGCCCATCGCTTGGGTGCCTTCACCGTACAGGCCGCGGACGACGAGATTGATTTTCTGCAGGCTGCGGAAGACTTTTTCGATCTGGTGAGTGATTGCCAATGCTGGCAAATGAACCAGTACGCTTACCCGAATCCCGGTCCCAGCATTGGTTGGGCAGGCGGTCAAGTATCCAAATTTGGGATGGAAGGCGTAGGTCAGACGCGATTCTATATCGTCGTCAAGTTTGTTGATCTGTTCCCAAGCGCCGTCAAGATTCAGCCCAGATTTCATGACCTGAATTCGGAGATGGTCTTCTTCGTTGACCATCAGACTTAGTCGTTCTCGAGAATCGATCGCGACGGCGCGCGAACCGTCACCATTGGAAAGTTCGCGGCTGATGAGTTGTCGTTCGACCAGTAATTGCCGGTCGAGCGAATTGAGTTTGGCAACATTGAAGAAGTTAAGCGTCGTGAAGGCGTCTTCTTGACTGAGCCGTTCCCGCACGGTGGATTCGATGTTGGCTTTGTCGATATCGTTGCAGCGTCGAATAAAGGGAAAATCCGCGAGGTTCCTTGCCAGCCGAATCCGGCTGCTCATGACGATGTCCGATTGCGGGCCGTCTCCCTTTAACCACTCTCCGCATCGGTCGTGTAGTTCATCAATGACCATGTCGACGCTCCTCAAGTTGGCGGATCCGATCACGGTAGCGCGTGGCGGTCGAGTACTGTTCCAGCATGACGGCAAATTCAAGTTGCTTTTGCAGGCGCTTCAACTCGAATGTCTCACGGATATGGTTCACCTGTTCTTGGTCCAGCAATCCCATCGCCAGTCCTAGGCGAATGGATGAAATCAATGACAACAGTTCTTCATCGGATCGCTTGACCTGTAGTTTGATCGCACGAAAGGCATTATCAACCTGACGTTCAACGCTCTCGCGGTAGTGGTCGAGCATAATCTGTCGAGCGGCGCGTTCGTAAGCCACGATGGTGGGCACCGCTGCACGGACTAGATCCAGCAATTGGGCTTCGGTTTTTCCGAGGGTCGGTCCGTTTCCGATTCGGTAGAAATCCCCCCATGCATCGTCACCTTGGAAACCCCGCCCTGCGACTCCGGCGCGAATCAACCAACGGAACACCTGATCTAATCGGCCCAGCGTTGCCAACGCTGGCAGGTGCAGCACCACACTGGCTCGCATGCCGGTGCCAACATTGGCCGGGCAAGCAGTCAGATAGCCCCACTTATTGCTGTAGGCGTAGCACAATTGTTCTTCCAGCAAATCATCCGCTTGGCTAATACGCTGCCATGCACCGTCGAGGTCGAATCCTGCGGTCATCACTTGAAGCAGAAGATGGTCTTCTTCATTGACAACAATGTTTGTGTCACTGCAGGTCGAGGTTTCCGTAGACGTTGCGGATGTGGGCTGCGGCAAACTGGAATTTTGTGTTTGCTCAAGTAAATTGTCGGAGGCTGCTTTAATGGCGTCGAACAGTTGTTCTTTGTAGGGCTGTTCGGGAAGAAGGGCGTCGATATTCCATTGGTCAAACGCATCAGCAGCTTCATCTGAGACGCTACCCTCGGAAAGCAAATTTGCTGGATCGTTGGTTAGGAAAGAATCGTCGGAGTCTTTCCCTAGATCAAATTTATCTAGGTCCACGACGGTATCGTCGCTGCCAGCGTAGGGCGCACTGGAGGACTTGGTGTCCCGGCAATGTGAATCGAGTTGGGAGGTGCCGGAATCGATTTGTGCCGCTTGGTCGACTTGGTCGGCGCTGCACGCGTCGATGACGGCTTGGAATTCGATCAAAAATTGCCGCTCAAGCTCTTCCAGTTTTTCTGACGGCAATACCACCATGTCATGTTGAGGCAGGCGGTCATTGATGTTTTCAATGCCCTGATCAATGGCTTGTGCTGTTGCTGATTTTTGATCGTCCGAACAGGCATCGGGAAAAGGCGAATCGGCTAGGTTTCTCAGCAATCGGATTCTGCTGGAGACGACCACGTCGCCATCGGTTCCTTGAAACTTCAAAGGCGATTCGGAGAAATCGGAGAAATCGGAGAAATCGCCAAAAAAATTACCGAAAGAGGGGCCTTTATCCGAAGGGCGCGAAGGGTTTTCACTCATTGGAACGCCCCTCCCCTTCGATAGATCGAATGCGATCGCGCAGCTCTTGGGCGCGTTCGTAGTTTTCTTCTTGAACGGCTTCTTTCATTTCTCTACGCAGACGAATCAGTTCGGTCTGCGATTCGGTATCACGCACACCGCGTTTGGGTTGTTTGCCGACGTGTTCGCTGCCGTTGTGCACATTGAGCAACAGCGGCTCTAGCTCTTCGCCGAAGAACACATAGTCATGCGGGCATCCAAGTCTGCCGGCTTGTCGGAATTCGTAAAAAGAAATCCCGCAGATTGGACACTCTTTCCCATCGAGCTCCTTGAGGTCTTCGGCTGTCTGTTCCAGTTTCAGTTGCGAAGACAGAACTCCTGAGATTTTTGGGGTCTCTTGTTCAGATTCGCCTGTCTGCAAATATTGTTTGGCGCAGTCGGGGCATAGGTGCAGCTCAAGAAGCCCTTCCTTTCCGGTCAGGTCGGTAATGTGGAATGTCGCTGGCTTCTCGCATTTTTGGCATTTCATTTATATATATCCAAACTCCAGAAGGTTGCACGGATTGCCGTCGTCAATCGAGGGTTGTCGCCGATTCTGGAGGGTATTGATAATTTGGCGAGGCAACCGATGGTGCCATAGTCTGCCGATCTATCTCCTGTCTCGAATTTTATCTCCCTGGCTAGGGCGACACAAGGTTGTTGTCGCGCTTCCCGCAGTGCAGCTACCACCTGCCAAAACAGGCATTGACAGGGAAAGCACGCCTTTTGGTCACGACTTTATTGCTGATTCATCGCCTCTCCTGGCTCCGGCTTCTGGCAAGCGACGGCTTCAGATATTAAAATCCGCTTTTTGCGATCCTGCGAATGCGATCCTGCCAATCATAATCAGGAATCCTTGGTGTCACCGAATCCCTGGTGTTGTTGAATCTGTGCAACTATTGAATCCGTTCGATTATTGAATCCGTTCGGCAGGTATTCCCAACTGGCAGTCACCTCTAACCAGACTTTCCCGCTAGCCAGACTTTCCCTCGAAGAACTCTTTGCTTGATGAAATGCCAACCGCTTGTCGACCAGTTTTGTAAATTAGCGTTGGGCCACGATGCGGTCCCCGTTTTTCGAAAACTGCTTAGCGATACGTTAACACCAGTATCAGCGTTTCGACGTATCGACGATGGTCAAACCGCTTGCCTGTTCGAAAGCGTTATCGGTGGCGAAAAAATTGGTCGCTACAGCTTTCTCGCTGCCTCTCCTCGATTAGAGGTGTCGGCGCGACAAAACACAGTCACCGTCACCGAAAATGGCGAAAGTGTTTCTTTCGAGTCTGCCAATCCGCTGAAGGAGATTCGCAACCGTATCGAGAACGTTAAAGTCGCGTCGTTGCCGGGGTTGCCTCCATTCACTGGCGGCGCGGTAGGTTTTGCGGGATACGATGTGGTCCGCTACGTCGAACACTTGCCCGATGCTCCCGAGGACGACCGGCAGTTGGACGATATGTCGTTTGCGTTCTACGACGAAATGCTGGTGTTCGATCACATCAAAAAAACGATCATTGCCGTCACCTTAGCTTGGCCCGGTCGGCACGATTCCCCCAATGTTGCCTTCGACGTTGCCAATGCACGTCTGGAGCGATTGGTTGGCAGACTGACCATTCCCGCCCAAAACGAATTAGCTTGTACCGATGTCGTGCCGGTGGACGAAAGCGCTTCGGGGGCCGAGTACCAATCCAATTGCACGCAAAAGGAATTCGAAGCCAACGTTAATAAGTGCATCGACTACATCGAAGCTGGAGACATCTTCCAAGTCGTGCTCAGTCAGCGATTGCAGATCGATATCGATTGCGATCCGCTAGAGATCTATCGCAGCCTGCGAGTGCTCAACCCGTCTCCGTTCATGTTCTTTTTGCGTTCAGGTGGATCCAATGGATCGGCAGGTTGCACCTTGGTAGGGAGTTCTCCTGAAATCATGTGCCGCGTGGTGGATGGGGAAATGACGGTACGTCCTTTGGCCGGAACACGCCGCCGAGGCAAAACGGAAGAAGAAGACGTCGCGCTTGAGGAAGATTTGCTCTCCGACGAAAAAGAACGTGCCGAACATGTGATGTTGGTCGATCTGGGACGCAACGATGTCGGTCGGGTCGCGGCTTATGGATCAATCAAGCTGCCCGATGTGATGGTGGTCGAGCGATACAGCCACGTGATGCATATTTCTTCTACCGTGACAGGGCAACTCAATGAGGATAGTGACGCGTTTGATGCGTTGATGGCAAGCCTGCCGGCGGGAACTGTTTCAGGTGCTCCCAAGGTGCGGGCGATGGAGATTATCGACGAATTCGAACCGCATCGAAGAGGCCCCTATGCGGGCGCGGTGGGTTACATTGATTTTTCCGGTAACATGGACACGTGTATTGCGTTGCGCACGATCGTGATCAAAGACAAAACGGCGTACGTTCAGGCCGGGGCGGGGATTGTTGCGGACAGTAACCCGACCAGCGAATACGAAGAGACGTTGAATAAGGCGCGCGGTTTGGTGCGCGCGATCGAAATGACGCACGCAAGACTGGACCAAAAATAGGATGTGTGTTTCGGTTGCCAATGGTCCGCCGGCGGTGTTACACGAAACTAGAAAAGAAAGTTCCCGTGAAAACGCTACTCGATGAATCGCAGCTCAATAACGGCGTAGAAAAACTCGCCCAGTCCATCAATGAGACCTACGGTGACAGGCCGTTGACGATCGTTGGCGTGTTGACAGGGAGCGTTGTCTTGATGGCCGACCTAATTCGCAAACTGAAAATGCCTCTGCGGGTGGGTGTGGTGCAAACCAGCAGCTACCAAGGCACCGAGCGCGGTGCGTTGACCATTAATTCAGATATGATGCTGGATATCACTGACCGAGATGTCTTGTTGATTGACGATATTTTCGACACGGGCCATACACTACAGGAAGTGCGTGATCTAATGCAGAGGCTGGGCCCGACAAGCCTCAAATCGGCGGTGTTGCTGTGCAAGACAGGATGTCAAAAGGTGGACTGGATGCCAGAATTCGTTGCTTTTGATATCCCGGACGAATTCGTCGTTGGCTACGGGTTAGACTACAATGGCGAGTATCGGAACCTGCCATTTTTAGCTTGTTTGGAGCCAGAAGACTTGGGTGAGGCGTAAAACACTCTTGCAAAGTTCGGTTTTTAACCGAATCACTAATTCAATCCGGTTGAAAACTGAATCTATCCTAAGGCTTCTTTAAATCGATGCCGATTTCCTCGTCTGCAATCCCACGTAAACCTCTCCGACTGGCGATTTTGAATCGGCACTTCTGGCCGATCTCCAATTCATCTGAAATGGAGGTTGCTTGGTTGCAGACTGCCGTCTCCAACAAGGGGTATGAGGTTGACGTCATCACAGTGCGTTGGCAAAAGTACTGGCCTGAGGAATCAGTTTTTCGCGGTAGCCGTATCTACCGCTTGCCCAAGCCACTCTCAGGGCCGTTTGGCAAATATCGGTTCAACAAAGCGCTGTCCACTCATTTCATCAAAAAACAGTACGACGGCGTGATCGCGTTCGGCTTGGGGGATAATGCATGCACTGCCGCTTTAGGATTTGGCGGGGCGATCCCGGTCGTGCTTAGAGTGTGCGCTGCCGCAATTGATGAACTGCGGTCGTTTGGTAAACGAGAAACAGAAGCACTGATGGCTGCCGCGCGAATTCTCGTCGACAACGAATCGACAAAAGCAGCGATTCTCAATCGGGTGCCGGAGGCGGAAGGTAAGGTCGATGTTGCGTCGAGTTGTATTGATCTGGATCCTGATATGGCCGCCGATATTGATGAAGGCCGCGTTGTAGAGCCCTTTCGTTCACTAACCAAACAGGCTGGATCGCGCGTCGCTTTATCCGATGCTCATCCGATTCTGCAAATCGATTCCCGACAGCCTTTGGTTGTGACGTGCATGTCAATGGAAAACGATCTGGGAGTTTGCGATCTGGTCAAGGCGTGGAAAGCGATACAGCGCCGGCACTGTTCGGCGCGATTGTGGATTATTGGTGAAGGCAAAGGATCCAAAAAAGTCTGGAATGAAATTTTGGAACAGGATTTGGTCTACACCGCGATCATGCCGGGCTTCTTCGACCACTTGTCAGAGATTTTTCAGGCAGCCGATCTCTACATCCATCCAACTCGGACAGGTCTTGATTGTTGCGTGCTCGACGCGGCGCGTGCCCATGGAGTATGCACGATCAGCACGGCGACTCACGATCAGCTTTTTGAAGTTGCCCAAAGCGCACACGAGGCTGTTGGAGAGAAAGCTTCAGGGGCGACAGATCACCCGTTTGTTCAATGCGATGAGAGAGGCTTGCTGGTTCCTCGCCAGTCGCCTGAGACACTCTCGGAGTCAATTTTGTATGCATTGGATGATGGTGATTTTCGATTTCGTGTTGGAAACCAAACGCGGAGGGAGTGCGCTCAAAAACTTGCGATTGGGGGACTGGTGGATCCGTATCTGGCAGCGGCGGATCCCGCGCAATTAGGTTCCGTATCCGATACCGCAAACAACGTGATAGAGACATCCCTTTGAGCCGTTCTGTTGTTTACATCATCGATTCACTTGAAGCGCTGGACGACAGTCTGCAATTGAATCTGTTAGTGGCTGAAATGCGGCGATCCGGCGATTGGAAAACGCATGTTGCAGTTATCGCGCCTGCGAGCGACTCAAGTAACCCTTTGGCTGACCTCAATGTCAAAATTCATCGACTGATCGATCGCCCGAGATCGGCAAAGTCAGTGACAGGGGTGACTGCCGTGCTGTTGGCGGCTCGCGCCCTGAGTCGCGTGTTGGAGTCCGTTCGTCCGGACGTTGTCCACACATGGGGCCTGACGGCTCAGCGCTGTATGGGGGCTTCGAAGATGATGATGAATCAATCTAGGGCTCCAGCTCCAAAGTGGATCGGCAGCTTCGTTCGCAAGCCCGAGAAATCGGGCTTCGTTGCCAGTGCGTTGGATCGCCGTATCTGTAGGCAACTTGAAAAAGTTTTTGTGCCGCATGAGAGCCTGAAGCAGCCCACGCTGGAAACGGGTTTTGCTGAGCAGCAAGTCGTTGTCGTCCCCAACGCGGCGGTAGCACTTCCTGTTTGCAAAGCGGTGAGAGAAGAGATGCGTGAAAAACTGCTCGCCCGGATCGGTCTCACAGGCCAAGGAGTCATCGTCGCAGGCACCGTCGCCGATCTTATCCCGTCTACGCGCGTGAAGGATTTGATTTGGGCGACCGATTTGCTGAATTGCATTCGAGATGACTTTCACTTTGTCATCTTTGGCGATGGCCACCAGCGCGAGAATCTAGAGCGTTTTGCGCACTTCACTGAGGCCGCGTCGCATGTGCATTTTTTGTTGCCCGAGGAGGCGGAAGGCCTAATGGGTGCGTTGGATGTGTACTGGCATTCGCATTTGCTGCATCCGTTGCCGAGCCCCTTGTTGAGCGCTATGGCCAACGCAGTGCCGGTGATCTCTGTTTACGGAGACGGCACCGAAGAGGTCATTTTGCATCAACAAACCGGGCTGGCTGTCAATTTCGGCGCTCGTGACGAATTCGCGCGGTGGACCAAATTTCTGATCGAGAAACCCGATGCGGCACGGCAGTTGGCGGATCAGGGGAAGGCTCATGTGTGGAAGCAGTTTCCGCTGGAAGCAATGGTGGCGGGATACCAATCTAAGCTCTAGTTGCCTCGTTTCAAAACAGGGTTTTCGGCCACGCGCAAATAAAAAAAGCAGCCCGTGTGGGAATCGAACCCTACCTCTCCAGCTTGAAAAACTGGCGGCCTCACCTGAAGCCCAACGAGCCAAATTGTTTCCGGTTTTCGGTGCTCAGTACTCAGGACAGGATTCGAACCTGCAACCTTCCGGGTTTAAACCGAATCGCTCTTCCGTTGGCGCACCTGAGCATCCACTTGTGAAATCTAATGGGCCGTGAAGGAATCGAACCTCTCGCCGCCACCTCACCCATTCATGGCATCCGGGTTACAACCGGACGTGAGGATCACGACCCTGCGTTTGAAAAAATGAGCGACGAAATGCAGACGCCAGCCCGTTGGGTTGGGGCCGGTGGCTAGAGCTTTGCCGCTCAAAGTAGCGTAGGTGGGAGTCGAACCCACAGAATCACGAACGTTTGAAATTCGCTGCTTTACCTGTTTGCATACCACGCCATGTGGTTTTGACTGTTTACCGAACACCGAACACCGAACACCATTTCAAAAGCGGGAGCCGGACTCGAACCGGCATCGCGGCATTCAAAGTGCCGTGTCTTTACCCATTAGACGATCCCGCAGCGACCCATGCCGGATTTGAACCGGCGGTCTCCACCGTGACAGGGTGGCGTCCACTCCAGACTGGACCGATGGGCCTAGTTGTTGATTCCTACTTCCTACTGTTGGTTGATTCCTGCTGTTGTCACACTGCAGGAGAAAGCTCTGGCGGAAGGATTCGAACCTCCAATCGTCGGCTTAACAGGCCGCTGCCCTACCATTGGGCCACACCAGAATATCTTTCGTTGTACGGTGAGTACTCAGAGCGGGAGTCGAACCCGCAAACACTTGTTTCTAAAACAAGTCGCTTTACCTGTTTGCGTACCTGAGCATGTTTGTTTAGTTCTCTTCAAAAGTGGTTTCCTCAACTTAGTCGGCATGGAAGGAGTTGAACCTTCTACCTGTTGCTTATAAGACAACCGCTCTTACCGCGCGAGCCTCATGCCGTTCGTTCAGCACGGTGGAAATACCACCGCGGTTCTGACAAGTAGGGCCGGAGGGATTCGAACCCCCACCAAGTTGCTTAAAAGGCAACTGTGCTACCGTTAACACCACGACCCCAGAATGGATATCGCCGTGCGTTTCAATCGAATCTCTGGCATCGTTATTCATCCTTTGGAAAAGTGGGTTGCAGCAAAAGTGTGTTGCCGCAGCCATAGTTGAGTAAAAGGCCAGTACCCCGCCGAGGAATCGAACCTCGTCCAACTGCTTCGAAGGCAGCCATGCATCCAATACACTTGCAAGGCAAAATGTTGACCGAAGTCAGTGGTTCGGGAGGTGCTCGAACCCTCGCCTATCGGGCTTCAACCGATCGCTCTACCGTCTAAGCTACCGAACCAAATTCGCTATGGGTTGTTTCATCTAGTGTTTCGGCAAAGCTTGACTTTTGCGTTTGCCATCTTGGCGCGAGCCACAGTTCCGTCGTTGAAAACCACGGCTAGTACCCCAACGCCAAAGTGACTAACGGTCTCCCGATTCCCGGATACGAGAAACCACGCAAACATGAATCGGGGCACGAAAAAACCCGCTGTCAATCGAATGACGCGGGCACCGTGAGTCGAAATCATGGCCAGGCGTCAGCGCGGATTCTCCGCGCGATCAAGATTAAATTCTTGATACTGTTTGAATCGTTGCGATTCGTTCATGAGGCTTAGCTTAAAGAAAGTCATTGGGGGAAGTTTCCAGATTGTGAATCGTTTGTTTCTTTTCAAGTCACCAACCTCTGCGATTGGCTAATGCACTCCTCGTGCAACCTGATAGACGAACGACGAGCCCTCGAGTTCGCGCGTTTGAGAAAAAAAGAAAAAAACTTTTGCAACGAGACTCAACTTGAGTTGAGTCCTTTCGGTTGTTTTCCACGAAGATTTCAAACTGCGATACGACTGGAACAATCCCAGTCGCTTTTCTGTGCTATGAAATTTCCGAAAAGGGAGCAAGGAAAGTTGAATCGTTTACGTTGACCGCTTTCGTTCGGTCAGCTTTCTGGCGTTGTTGACGCATGCGGCGACGGTCGATGGAATGAAACGTCTTGAAATCAGCCGTAGTTTTTTCAGATCACTCGGCTTGGCTCCCCACATCGCCTTGTAGGGCTCATTTCCTCTCAGGAAGTCATAAGTTCGATCGCCTCGAAGGATCGCGCGTTTTACCATGGCGGTAAACATGAGGTGTCCTGGTTCCAGCTTCATATGGTCTGGCGAGTATCCCGATTGGTAATACTGGTACCCCGATTCTGCTATCAGATAAAAATGTGCGCCGATGGTCTGTTCGTGATACTTCATCAACACGATTTCGGCTTGCCCTTTTTCAGCAAGACAAGGCAATACCTCTTTGAGAAAACTTTCAAAATTCTGATCGCTAAAAACCCCCGGTTCGCCTTTGGACACGAAACGGAGTTGGTGTAGATCTCTGAACGTCTCAAAGCCTTCTTCCAATGGCAGGTTGTCTGCGGTTGACAACAGTTCGCATTCGCCAGACGCCAGCCGTTTGTCTGCTTTACGCAATTTTCGGCGCATGGAACTCTTGACCGATTTCATAAACGCATCCCATGAATCTGGGAGGTCCATCACCCAAGTAGGTTCGATAACGCGATGGTCAGATCGGAAGTCATCTTGCAATAGCGATTTTAGTTTTAATGCCAAACGCTCTTGGCGAGTCCCCTCTAATTCAATGACTGCGATCGCGCTGTTGCGTAGATAGTCTGCTAAGACGTCATCGAGGGAATCTTGATGCTCGGGGCGACAAACGAGATCGACATAGTCGGTACACGTTTTTCCACTGCCAATAAATCGCAGTCTTGAAACTCCATACCAACGGTCAACAAAGAACGGCGCGATACCGATTATCTCACCGTCTTGCTCAAATTTAATAATGTGAAGTGCCCCCGTTGACTGGAAAGACTTCCACCAGGCGAAATTCCAGTCAAAACTATTCATCGGATCTACGACCATCTGATTCCATGCAATCTGAAGCTGTTGAAATGCTTCAAGTGTTGTAATCGTAGTGGTCGTGATGGGAGACATCGCGGTCGTGGATCCGGGAGAAAGTTTTTGAATCATGGTTGGTCTTATTTCAAGAGGAGCCGCGCAGACGAATCGCGCGAAATGACATATCGGAGTGGAACGTCTGGCACGTTATTTAATTGATTTGATCGTCTTGACGACTGACTGAATCGTTGGCAGCAGCCTGACAAGCGTCCGCGACGCGGTGGAACGCAACCCAAAAATGACATTTTGAAAGGCAAGCTTCTGCCCCCAGATGCGATTGAACGTTGCGTTACCAGGGGAGGTACATGAGTCCGACAAATCAATGTCGCAGGCGTGGAGAAACTCAATATTCTTTACTTCACACTGCAAGCCGGGAGAGAATTTTTCGTAGGCTTCATCGAATGCTGTTTTGTAAGAGTAAACCATTTTACCCGTTCGGATGTCAGACAGCATCGCGATCGGTTTTTGATCGAGGCTCAACGTGAGAAAACGAGCTTTGCCCTCCGCCGCGCTGCGGCGGATAAGATCTCGATAGAACGCCTCAGTAGCGGGGGCTGATTTCAGCGCAGTGCCGTTTTCGCCTTTCCAGCCGGAAGATTCGATGCGCAGGAACTCTTCGGTCAAAGATTCCCAATCACTGTCCGGCCCAGATTCCTCATAGCTCACTTCACCAATCTCGCTCAACCGACGGTCCAAGCGTCGCATTGATTTCCGCACGCTTTTCGAAGTGTGGCTTTTCATGTACGCTTCCGCAGTCTCCGCCGGACGCAGCGCAGCCCGT
>CALKXO010000356.1 GCA_938003615.1 uncultured Pirellulaceae bacterium
CCCGACTCTGGCGCACCAAGAACCGTCTCCGCCGATGCTTACTGCCTGACCGCCGGACCTTGGAGCGCACAGATCGCATGCCAAATGTTGGGATATAACGCCAATGAATCAAACGAAACTGGCGGCGATCCTCTACCGATGCTTCCCGTGCGTGGTCAGATGCTGTTGTACAAACTTGATGCTGCACCGTTTGCCGCAGTCGTCAATGAAGGCACACGCTACCTTGTTCCACGCGCCGACGGACACGTCTTGTTCGGCGCGACGATCGAGGAGGTCGGTTTCAATACGTCGACCACCGAATCGGGTATCGCAAACCTTACTGAACACGCGACAAGCCTGCTGCCACCGCTAACCAAAAACCGGCTTGTAAAAACATGGGCCGGTCTACGTCCAGGAACCTTTGACGGTTTCCCCTACATCGGTGCACTGTCGCAGTCGAGCAATCTGTTTGTTGCCGCCGGCCATTTCAAAGCTGGGCTACATCTCTCACCGGGCACCGCCGAGGTGATCGCAGATCTGGTCGAGCAAAAGACTCCTTCGATCGACCTGCGCCCATTCGTCCCGTCGCGTACCAAGGTCAGTTCGTGACGAAGATAAACGCAGGTTTCAAAATCGAATATGATTCCCGTCGATTGGTGTTCATTCGCGGTTTCAAACACGCACCGAACAAAACCGCCCCCCCGATTCCCACCAACCGAAAATGTTGCTAACGCTTCATCCAGACTTAATTTTGGGGTTTTGAACGCGAGTCGGTAAGCGGTTGCGAAAGTTGGAAAAGTTGGAAAAAAACTGCCAGTGACGGCCTCGTCGGGCAATGCGATCTTGTTTCAACTGAACGAATCTCCGATGCGGTTCAGTGAAACGACTTTACTCAAGATACGTAGTGATCAGAAGGAGAAAGAAACCTAACTCCAAGTCGATCGAATACTGATAATATAATAAACTGATACATCGCGATGCGTAAGCGTCGGGTTACCAGTGCGGTGCCCTGTTGGCACGCCGTTGAAGCACGCAACCAATTTAATTGACCCCAGTTCAACATTCCAAAGTGAGAAGCAGCAGATGAAATATGTATTGATGGCGGTTGCCGGTTTGTTTTGTGTTGCAACGAGCGGGGCTGCGCGAGTGACTGCCCAAGTAGTTCCTGACTATGATCTCGGAGGTGCGTCGAAGCCAAGCCTACAAATGAATCTCCACGATAGAGAGTGGCAGTACAAACGGGTCCATCAGACTTCACTGCGGCTTATTTTGCGCGATGAAATCAAAGAGGTTCAGGAGTTTCTCGAAAACTACCATGCCGAATATCCTGAGGACGCCGAAACGCCTTACATTTTAGGAATGCTGCACGCGAAAGCCGGCGATGCCGAGACAGCGACGGATTGGCTTAAAAAATCCTTGGATCTAGGATTACCAAAGGGGCGATTGGTCGCCGGACCGCGGGAGATGTTCAAACCGCTGGCCGAAACCGAGTTGATGCAGTCGCTGTTCAAGTCGCATGCGCACCGCTTGGTACACGGCCCGTTGGTCGGAAACGTGAGCGGTTCATCGGCTTCGTTTTGGGTACGCACAGCGACCAAAATCAGAGTTCAAGTCACCGTCGTGGACGCCGTCAGCGGTGAGGCGATTGGAACGAGCCCGGCAGTTGAGTCGGATCCCAACGAAGACTTCACTGCTATCGCCAATGTATCGGGGCTTAGGCCTGACACCGAGTACGCTTATCAGATCAAGCTCGATGGCAACGATTGTGTGACTGACCTCAAGCAACAGTTTCGTACGCTACCCGCCAAGGGAACTGCTTCGAAATTCGTGATCGCGTTTGGTGGAGGTGCTGGCTATGTGCCGCCCAACGAACGGATGTGGGATACGATCGGCAGTTTTGATCCTCAAGCAATTTTGTTGTTTGGGGACAACGTTTATATTGACGATCCCGAGTCGGTCGTGATGCAGCAGTACACTTACCACCGACGTCAGTCGCGCCCTGAGTGGCGCAAGCTAACGGCGCGCAGCCCCGTGTTTACAATCTGGGACGACCACGATTTCGGCACAAATGATTGTTGGGGAGGCGCCGATGTCGACGTTCCGTTTTGGAAGAAGGACTGGGTGTTCCCGATCTTTCGTCAGAACTGGGCCAATCCCGGATACGGTGGCGGAGATCAGCAACCAGGCTGTTGGTATTCGTTTCACATCGGCGAAGTGGATTTTATTATGCTCGATTGTCGCTACTATCGAACCAGTCCCGACGGCAAGTCGGGCAAAGAGAAAACAATGCTTGGGCCGGTTCAGAAAAAGTGGCTCAAGAAGCAATTGAAATCCGCTGACGGGACTTTCAAAGTGATTTGTTCATCAGTGCCATGGGATTTTCGTACCAAAGGCGATAGCTTAGATACTTGGAACGGATACAAGGAAGAGCACGAAGAGATTCTGAGTTTTTTGGAGTCCGAGAAAATCGAAGGCGTAGTGTTGATGTCGGCTGACCGACACCGCTCCGACGCATGGAAGATTGCCCGCCCCAATGGCTATGACCTCTACGATTTCAACTCGTCACGTCTAACCAATCAACACGTTCATGCGACGATGGAGAAGGAAGGTGCGATTTTCAGTTTCAACGAAACCCAATCATTTGGCTTAGTCACGTTTGATACCACAGCCGAAGATCCGCAGATAACCTATGAGGTCGTTGACATCAACGGAGAGAAACCGCATTCAATCACTGTCAAACGAAGCGAATTGAAAGCAAAGTAATTCAACGCGCACGGCGTTGAAAACCTAAGAGCCTCAGCAACTCGTCTGCGTAAAATTCCTAGGGGGGACTAGAAAAAGCGTCAAGGACAAGAAAAGGTGTCAGCGACGGTCCTAATTATTGCCAACTTCAAAACAAAGAATTTTGTTTCTTGGCAATAGAGTCGCTTGGTGCCTTTGCCCCCTCATGCTGCCCAGTGAGTGTGACGACCGCGACGAGTTATCGGTGCGTGTCGCGTATGACCACAATATCCGCTCACGATGTTCACGGCGTCTTGTTGCCCTCGAAGAAGACTCAGAGCCAATCGGCTTCGCGTCCGCTCTACGCTGCGCGTTGCTTACCAGCGATTACCGCGAAAGCAATCAAGTCTGACACACGGCGATTGCGCCCAGCGGTAAAGGCAGCAAAGCCAAAAAAACAACGTGGTCACGCCAGGCTAAAGACGATGCCGAACTGACTAAACTCTTACGCGGCAGAGAGCCTTCACGCTGCGCCGACGCTCAACGGAAAGTCAAGAAACTGAATGTCGAGAGCAAAAAGAGCAAAAAGACACTTAAAGGGCAACGGCGGGCGTCTTGAACAAAGCGTTTGCGCTTCGGCGGGTTCAAACGGGCAACTTTAAGTAATATCTTCAACAGATTTAACTTCCTATCCTAAATAGGCTCCCGCGAAGTCAAACGCTCAATTATTATCACGCGACGCTTACTCAGAGGCACGCAAGATAAGGGGCTAAGCTACTTAAGTTTCTTGGCCGAACCCAACAAATAAGTAGCCTGCCCCCTTTTGCTTCCCATGTTGAAACCAATTTAGACCGCCGCTAAATCCGTTGCTTTTTTTCAGCCAGATGGACGTTTTGATTCTTGCACTCCTCGAGCGACTAGATTATAACATCTCTGCGGGCGGCGACAAATGGAAGTAAATCCTGTACTGTCATTTCTGCATTACTCAAGTTTTTTACAACGAGGATTAACTAAACGTGAAGATGATTATCAGAAGTCAGTTTTTGGTTATAGCAGCAGTTGTCGGATTATTCCAGGCTCTGGGAAATACTGAATCCCAAGCACAATCTTCTCCCAATATCGTGATTTTTTACGCCGATGATGTTGGAATTGGCGACATCACAGCGTATGGCGATATCGGCGGTACCACCACTCTTAACGAAACCCCGAACATAGACCTGCTTGCTAACGAAGGCATGATTTTCACTGACGCGCATTCTGCAGCAGGGTTATGTGCTCCGTCACGATACAGTTTGCTCACGGGAAACCTCCCAGCTAGGGGGAGATATTTTTCCGGCCAATTCAATGCATCCGGAGATTTTCAGGTCAGGGACGGACAGAGGACTATTGGCAATATCCTTCAAGACCAAGGCTACAACACCGGCTATGTAGGTAAAGTCCACTTAGGCGGCGGATTACAGGACTCCGAGGGTAACCCATACAATCAAGGCAGGTTCAAAACTCCTGAAACCCCATTTCCCGGTCGGCTGTTTGTGGATTGGACACGCGGTTTTCAGAAAAGCGTGAACGATATTGGTTTTGATTATTCCTTTGTCTCGCATGGCGGCATTCAGTCTTCTCCATACATTTATTTTGAGAACAACCGCGCGATTGATGAACTGCGTTTTGCTGAAGGCCGTTGGAGTTGGGGCATTGCGGAGACAAATCGCGCCGTGGTTTTCGATCAAGACTTCGTTGACAACCAAATGCTTGGTGGTGAAATCAAGAGCGTGGACACCGGCAGTAACAGTGTTGTCGGATGGCCTTACTGGAATTCACTCAAAACTGGAGAAGTATACACCCAAGCGGCAAAGGATTTTATCCGTGAGCACGCGGAAAGTAACTCGGGGGCTCCTTTTTTTCTACAGTTTGAATCGCAGGCAGTTCACATTCCTCACACGCCGGGACGAGACTTCTTTGGCGTCCCCGTGGCCGGAGTCGAGGAAACGAGTCACTTGGATATGTTGCGTGAGATGGACCTTCAAGTCGGAGCGATTGTCAGCGAACTTCGCACCCGGAATTTGCTGGACAACACAATCTTTATTTTCACTAGTGATAATGGCGGCCTGAGTACCAGCATTCAAACTGGGCATCAGACATCCGGGATTTATCGAAGTCGCAAAGGCAGTATTCACGAAGGCGGCCATCGAGTTCCATTCATTGTTCGGTGGTCCGATCGTAATGGAAACTTTGTGACTCCTGCAAATTCTCTGTGCAGCGAGGCGGTTTCGCAAATGGATATTTTTTCAACGTTAGCTGACTTGCTAGATTCGCCAGAGGACGATTCTCAGGGGCTAGATTCCACCAGCATCTTGCCCTACTTGTTTGGTGATTTCAGCAGCGTTTTACGTCGCAACCTAATAGTTTCAGCTCAGGTTTCTTATGCTCTGCGTTTGGTGCGGTCGGGAGTGAAGGTGATTGCTCCTGTAGAGCGTCCGACCAATAAAGAAAGCGACAACGGCGGACCAACGGTTAATCTAGTGACGCCAACCGAGATCCAAGAGATCTACAATTTGACCACGGACATCTCCGAGGAGAACAATCTCATAGACACAGTAACAGCAAATCAAAAAGACAAATTTTTGAAATTATTGATTCGTCGAATTTCACCAACTTTAAGTCGACCACTTGGGCGTTCGACCCGTCCGCAGGATCGAGATAGGGATGGTCTATTCGATTACTGGGAAAGGCTCGGAACTGGTAGCTTGAGTGATTTTGACGCTTCAATTTTTGTATCGAATAGTGATCTTGACGGTGACGGTTTGACTGATGCCGAGGAGTACTTCCTGCGATCAGATGCGAGCACCCCGAACTAGTTCCTCAAGGAATTGTCTCGGACAAGGAAACGGCAGACAAGGAAACGGGGTCGGGTCCAGTTATTGACAAATGGCAGTGATGGAGGCAGCCATCGCGACAGCTATGAATTTGAATCCGCTGACTTCCGCAATTTGTATCAATCAGCGGGGTACGCTACGAACTGACCCTTGGTGCGCGACGGAGTGAATGGACGCAGGTCAATTGAAGGAGTCTTTTGCTCGATCAGATCTGCGATCACCTCGGTTCCAAGAAACAGGGCCGTTTCTTTGTCCCGTGCTCAAACGTTAACTGCCTGAGATCATAAGAGATCCGAAAGCTGAGCGTTCTTCAGTCCTGACCCGAAGCTTGTTAGGTGGTCGATCCAGGCGGCATTCGCTGGTGCCCAACTAGAACTGGAAGCGCTTGCGTCCTTCTGATCGACTGATTGTGCGTAGAGTCGTCGCAAAGCATTTCGTTCGAAAATACTCGCAAGTTAGTGGCGACAACTCAATCGCTTGGCCAACCGATCGGCTTTGTGTAGGAACTCCTATTTCCCAACGATTCGGAATAACAACACATAGTTCGGTACTGGGGCAGGAAACGCGGCCAAGTCAAATTGCCATTTGTCGGCCCGTGGGTTCTGTTCGATCTGTTGCAGGATCAAAGGGGCGTTCTCGGGCAATTCCCGAACAATCAACCAACCACCTCCCGCGGCCTCGATCGCAACTGCACACTCGTCAGTGAATAGCTCTCCTTGGGAGTTGAGCGGCAGGATCGGATTTTTCAAATTCGGGCGCGCTCCCAACACAGGGAACTTTAGATAATCCTGAAATCGCGGTGACCGATCATGCCGCGCGTCGACGTCCTCCAATACGTTGCCGGCCAACAACACGGGATACGCCGGATCGCCATCAGCAATGGTCGCCACTGGGTCCGCCCAGTTCTCGTTCCTCAGGTCGGAAATTGGAGGCAGTGTTGGCTGTATCCAATACGTCGAATTGAAAACAAGAAATCCAGCTACAATCACCATCGTTCCCCAACGCAACACTTTCGATTTCATTCTGCTTATTGCGAGTGCTCCGAATAAGGGAAGCGCGATCGAACCCACTGCTGCGTACCGCGATAGCCCCAGAGGTGCCACATCAACGTAATCAAGAACGACGATCGTTAGCGTTGGCACCAGCGCCCACAAACTCACGAAGGCGAATAGCATCCATGAGGCTTTGGAATCACGTTCCTTAGGTAAACTCAACCATCGATCGATGGACAAAATCAACGCCGGCAGCAATACCATCGCGCCGAATGCCCACGCGAACTGCGTCGCAACCCAATCGACATTGGACACGCTGGCCCAGTTTGCTCGCCGTTGCCACGCTGTCACAAAGGTCAAGACTGACGGGAGCGCCATCACCAAAAACAACGCTGCACACTTCCAAGCTTCGGCCGGTGGCGAACGACGCAGTACCAAACAAACCACGAGGACAAAAATTGCCTCGGCCAGCAACAGCCAACTTCCGGTAATGTGCGTGGCGACGACGGCTGCCGAAAGCAGACTAACGACCGGCCAACTGATTCGCCCGCGCGCGAACGAGGATGATTTCACTTCACCATCATTCACTTCACCATCATCCAATAGAACTCTTCTGATCCACCTCCAAAAGCAGAACGCTTGCAATCCACCCAACCACTGCAGCATTCCGTAGGGCCGGGCCTCACTGCCATAGAAAACACAGTCGTAGTCCAACATCAAAAATAAACTGATCATCAGCACAGCCGCAGCGCAACGACCGGCACGATAGACCACCACGGGCAAGCCGATGATTAGCAAAATAGATCCTGCCAGAGATACCGCGCGCAAAGCACTGGCGGAATATCCGAAAAGGTTCACTACTGCGAAGCACAAATAGAAGAACAGCGGCGACTGATTTCCGTCCACCGATCGCCAGTAGACGTCGGAGCCCCGCCCACCGACCGTCCAACCGGTGTGCAGTTCGTCAAGCCACAAATAGTCATTGGCTGCGGCGACTCGCAGGTAGATACCGGCCAACAAGCAGATTGCCGAGAGCGTTAGAACAACTCGCTCTAACAACGAAACGCGTCTGGGCGTAAGGCGTCCGGTGGTCTCTCCCTCGTTATTAAGAAGTTTCGGGGATGACATTCCTGCAGACGACATTGCTAAAGAATAGCCTACACCTCGAAAGCGGTCTATTCGGAAACTTGATGAGACTCAGAGTCGATGAGCCTCAGAGTCGATGAGCCTCAAGGTACACGATCCACAAGAGATCTACCGCAGCGGCGGCTGCCCCTTAGAGGAAGAGGGCATGAATCCCGAAGCTCTATTGTTCTCGTGGGGACTCGTGACCGAGTCCCCACGAAGCCTGCGGATTCTTGATCGAGTCCAATGCGGCAAAAATGCCAAGAACTAAAATGATGCAGCGCCGACCGAATTCTGAGCCGCAATAAACTTGCGCACGCCAGCTTTTAACAGCCGTGACTTGGCTTCCACAAAATCGCCAGAAGATGGATTCTCATCTACGATCATCAGCGCGTCGATCATCAACGCGTGATTGGAAAGTTCATTGGAAAGCTGGCCGATTGGGCCAACGTCCATTAAAATCAGATCGAAGCCATGCCGAACCTGCTCAAGCAATCCGCCCATTCGATCGTAAATATGGCCCGGCCAAGACTGAGGCGTCACGACGGCGGCCAGCGGCATGATGCAAACGCCCGTCGACTTAGAACGAATGATTGCCTCGGATGGAATCAAATCCTCGCGAATCAAATTCAGCCAACTAACATTTGGGGACAGTCCGACCGATCGGCTCATTTGAGGATTGCCCAGATCTGCATCCACCAACAATACTCGTTTGCCATGAGCAGCCGCCCATCGGGCCACTGAGGCCGCGATCGTCGAAGTGCCTTGGCCTCGTTTCAAACCGGCTACCGCGACTCGGTTCTCTGTTCCGGTCAAAATATCCAAACTGTAGTGGGTTAGCTGATCCATCACTGGGCCGGCGTGAGTCAGAATGTCGTCGCTCACCTGTGGCCAGCGGAACGCTTCTACGTCCCACGCCGCCAGATCGACAGAAATCGAATTGCTAATACTGTTATCTGGCGCGACCTCGGCTTCCTCAGCCAACGGTGCCACGACGGAAGCTTCACCGGCCGGTTGACCATTCTCAAAATGGCGATGCTGGTCAGCAATCTCACGCAGTAGTGAGTCCGGTAGCTCGACAATCTCGGTATCCTCCGTTTCGCGGACGGCGAGATTGGTCATCGGTGTTGGGTTCTGCGGAGCCTCATTCAATTCGTCTGTTGTGGCAGGTTCGAAAACAACTTCCGGACGCACCTTCGCTGCTGCAGTTGAGGGCTTGGCAAAAAACGGTTGACGGATAGTAACCGCAGACTGTCGCGCGTTACTGGGAGCCGTCTGTGCTTGATTGACCTCGGACGCGATCGCCTCGGAGACCGTCGAAACAATTCCTGCCGGAGTGGCGGTTGGATGTGGGGTTTTGATCGAACGAACTTGGTCCAATGGCAAACGACTCATGCCGGCAGCATGTGAAAACTGGCGACGCGCTCTATCAATGGCTTCAATCGCTTCCTCGACCTTATGCTGGTCTCGAGTCGGAAGACCTTCCCGTGAAGGAATTTCGCTAGGAGACGCGTCACGGTGGGACGCGCCCCGATTAACTATCTTGGGCACTGGGGCCATCTGCGCCGCCAACTGTGCTCCCACGTTGGCGGAAGTCTGACGAGCCGTCTCGGCTTGGAACTGAGCCACAAATTTCGTTAGTTGCTCCGCACGAGAGCGCGGAGCCCTGACGCGGTTTTTCGGAGGGTCAATGCGCACCTCAAATCGGCCGGCGTCGGTGGTTACCGTGCGCGCTTTACCTGCGGGTGTTTCCAAGGGCTGCAAACCAACCGATGGAGGTTGAGATATTGCGGTATTTTGTTGGACGAAGCGCTGCGTTTCCATGTTTTTTCCTCGTACCTGACAGTTCTCTCTAAGTCTCTATGACTATCGGATGTGGGCGATTGCAAGCTAAAGCCTGACTTTGCAACACTGCGTTAAATTGGCGAAGAAAGTCGGGTAATGAGGTCTTCGCAAGCAATTCGACGCTGTGAATATGGGTTTTTTCAATAATGCTGCTAGAATCGGTTTCTCGCTGCTGCCAACCATGTTCCGGCCTTAAGCTGAAATGGCTATGCTCCCGTCAGGCGATTGAATACCACAAACCGCCGTTCCAAACCAATACCGTTGACGATCAGAAAAAGATTCCGTGCAGATAACTGAACAAACCAACAACAGCCAGCTTTTCCTTGACCGCCTCGATAAAGAGATCCTCATCCTCGACGGCGCCATGGGATCGATGATTTACGGGCTGGAACTGACAGAAGAACAAGTCCGAGGGGCACGCTTCGCCGATTGGGGCAAGGACCTGAAGAACTGCACCGACGTTTTTGGGCTGACCAATCCGGATGCTATCATCGACATCCACCGCCAGTATCTCGAGGCCGGTGCGGACATCATCGAAACCAACACCTTCAACGCCAGTCCCGTCGGCTTGGCTGACTTCGATTTCCCGGAAGACATCGTGGTCGAAATTAACCACGCCGCCGTCGCCAACGCGCGGAAAGCCACCGACGAATTCACCGCGCTGACGCCCGATCGACCACGTTTCGTCGCCGGTTCGATCGGACCGACGTCCCAGCAAACGGCCATCTCTACCAAAGTCGAAGACCCGGCCTACCGCGGCATCACGTTCGACGAAATGGAGGCCTCTTACTACGTCCAAGTCAAAGCACTCGTCGAAGCGGGTGTCGATATCCTGTTCCCTGAAACGGTGATCGATACGCTGAACCTTAAAGCGTGCTTGTTTGCGATCGCACGGTACTTTGAGGATTCTGGCAACGTCGTTCCCGTCATGGTTTCGGGAACCTTTGATCCGGCAGGAGCGACTTTCGTTTCAGGTCAAGTCGTGGAAGCGTTTTGGAACAGCGTTAGTCACTTCCCGATGGTCAGCGTTGGGATGAACTGCGCGCAAGGTCCTGACACGATGCGTGCCCACATTGAAGAACTGCAAAAAGTCTCAACGCCCTATATCAGTTGCCACCCCAACGCGGGTACGCCCAACGAGATGGGCCAGTTCGATTTAAGCCCTGAAGACATGGGCGCCACGATTAAAGAGTGGGCCGAAAACGGGTGGTTGAACATTATCGGCGGCTGCTGCGGAACAACTCCGGCTCACATCGCCGCGATTTCCAAAGCCGTTCACGGCATTGCGCCTCACAAACCAAATAAGATCAAACCACTGACTCGTCTTTCAGGTTCGCTTCCACTGACAATGCGTGTAGACGCAAATTTCCTGATGGTGGGTGAACGTACCAACGTTACCGGTTCGCGGAAATTTGCCCGTCTGGTCCGTGAAGGGCATCTAGAAGAGGCCGTCGATGTGGCGCGCGATCAAGTCCAAGGTGGCGCCGCAGTTATCGACATCAACATGGATGATGCGCTGTTGGATGGCGAAGAAGCGATGACGACGTATCTGCGTTTGATCGCAGGTGAGTCCGACATCAGCGCCGTTCCTGTGATGATCGACAGCTCAAAGTGGGCCGTCATCGAAGCGGGGCTCAAAGCCGTTCAAGGCAAAGCGATCGTCAACTCGATCAGCCTTAAAGAAGGCGAAGAAGAATTTCTCGAACGGGCGAAATTGGTTCGCCGTTACGGCGCTGCCGCTGTCGTGATGGCATTTGATGAAACGGGTCAGGCTGTCGAAACGGACGACAAAGTCAACGTCTGCAAACGGGCTTATGATTTGCTGGTCAATGAGGTTGGGTTTCCTCCCGAGGACATCATCTTTGACCCCAATATTTTAACCATCGCCACCGGCATGGAAGAACATGACAACTACGCCGTAAACTTCTTCGAAGCCACCAAGCAGATCAAGGAAATTTGCCCCGGTGCGAAAATTTCCGGCGGCGTCTCAAACGTTAGTTTTAGTTTCCGCGGTAACAACGTCGTCCGTGAGGCCATCAACGCAGCGTTTCTTTACCACGCGATTAAAGCGGGCCTCGATATGGGGATCGTCAACGCGGGGCAACTGGAAATTTACGAAGAGATCCCCAAAGACTTGCTTGAACGTGTCGAGGACGTGATTCTCAACCGCCGCCCCGATGCGACCGACCGGCTGCTGGAATTCTCCGAGACCGTCAAAGACGTCAGAAAAAAAGGCACCAGCACCGAAGATCTCTCTTGGCGAGAAGGGACTGTAGAAGAACGCCTCTCTCACGCCTTGGTGAAGGGGATCGACAAATACGTTGTTGAAGACACCGAAGAGGCGCGGCTACAGTACGACAAATGCCTCTCTATCATCGAGGGTCCGATGATGGACGGAATGGCAGTCGTCGGCGACCTATTCGGTAGCGGAAAAATGTTCCTACCGCAGGTCGTCAAATCGGCGCGGGTGATGAAAAAAGCCGTCGCGCATCTGCTGCCCTACATGGAAGAAGAAAAACTGGCTGCTGGCGCTGAGGCACAGGGGTTTCGCGGCAAGGTTTTGATGGCGACCGTCAAAGGTGATGTCCACGACATCGGTAAAAACATCGTTGGCGTCGTGCTGGGTTGCAATAACTACGAGGTGATCGATCTTGGCGTCATGGTTTCGTGTGACAAGATCCTTGCCGAAGCCGTCAAGCACAACGTGGACGTCATCGGTCTGTCCGGATTGATCACGCCGTCTCTAGATGAAATGATCTACGTTGCCAAAGAGATGAAACGCTTGGACATGAAGATCCCTCTGCTGATTGGTGGCGCTACGACCAGTGACAAACACACGGCCGTCAAAATCGCGCCGCAGTACGATCATGGCGTGGTCCATGTTTTGGATGCATCACGCAGCGTCGGCGTGGTGGACAAACTGCTCAACGAAGATGCCAAGCCGGGCTACCTGGCAAACAACGACCAGATTCAAGCGAAATTGGTCGCCGGTTATGAAGAGCGGCAGATGACGCTTGTGCCATACGAAGAGGCTTTCGCGAAGCGTTTCCAGACGGACTGGGATTCGATCGATGTTGCCAAACCGTCTTTCACCGGCGTCCGTACCATCGGAACCGAAGATGCGAATCTTCCGGCCGTTGATGAAACGATCTCCCTCGATGAGATTGCGAAATACATTGACTGGACGCCGTTCTTCATGTCTTGGGAACTGCACGGCAAGTATCCTAAGATCCTTGAGGACAAGGTTGTCGGCGAAGAAGCGACAAAGCTATTCGCCGACGCTCAGGAGATGCTGAAGCGTTTGATCGACCAGAAACAATTGTCCGCCCGCGCCGTCTATGGTTTTTGGCCAGCCAACTCGGAAGGAGATTCGGTTGTGCTCTATACCGATGACAGTCGCAAAGAGGAGCTTACGCGCTTCCACATGCTGCGGCAGCAATGGCAACGCAAAGGCATTGAACATTTTCGCTCGCTGGCGGACTACATTGCGCCGATCGACAGCGGTCGCCCAGACTACGTTGGTGGCTTTGCAGTCACGACGGGGCATGGCTGTGATGAATTGGCATCAAAATATCGCGCCGATTTAGATGACTACAACGCAATTATGGTTGCGGCGCTGGCCGATCGATTGGCCGAAGCATTTGCGGAGATGATGCACCACCGCGCCCGAGTCGACTGGGGATTTGGCAGCAGTGAGAATTTGTCCAACGACGAAATGATTGCTGAGAAATATCGCGGCATCCGTCCGGCAGCAGGATACCCAGCCTGTCCGGACCACACCGAGAAAGCGACGCTATGGAAGTTGCTCGACGCGGAAGCGGCAACGGGAATCAAACTAACCGAGTCCTACGCGATGTGGCCCGGCGCTGCGGTCAGTGGACTGTACTTCGGCCATCCTGAATCGCGTTACTTCGCGATCAACAAGATCACCAAAGACCAAGCCGAGCACTACGCGAAACTTAAAGGGCAACCGATTGAGGAAATCGAACGCTGGTTGTCCCCAGTGCTGGGATATTGAGCAAAAGAGAAGGGTAGGCTTGCAGCCTGCCAAGCTGAAACGACAGGCGGGAAGCCGACACTACTTTTCTAAAAGATGCCTCCTCGGTAGCCAGTCATATCTGATTTGTGACTAACACATTGTGGAGCATCCGGTACAGCCATGTGGGGCCGCGCGACATTGTTGCTTGCCCCAACCTACATCATTTGGAACTACGATTACCTCATGCCCAGAAACTCACGAATTACACCAGGCGGGATTGTCTATCACATCACCAATCACCGCGCCGAAAGTCAGACGTTATTCTTCGACGATGCCGACTACCACACGTTTGAGTCTGCCCTAACCGACACAGCTGCCAAGCGACCTATCAGGATTATCGGCTATTGCCTAATGCCGACGCACTGGCACTTGCTGCTGTGGCCCGAGGGCAAAAATGATCTTGGCAACTTCCTGCAACTGCTGTCCCTGACGCACGTGGCGCGTTGGAAAGTCGCTCATCAAGATCACGACGGTCCGCTGTATCAATCGCGCTATCGATCGTTCCCTGTGCAGGATGGCAAGCCCTGTCGGGAGGTGTTGCAGTATATTGAGAGCAATGCGAAACGGGCCGGACGGGTCAGGCATGCCGAAGACTGGCCATGGTCGAGCCTCTGGATTCGTGACTCTAACGATCCAGATTACCGGAGCCTAATCTTGCCAAGCGTACGTTGCCCGATGCCTGCGGTGAGCAATCGTAACTGGACGGCTTTCTGCAACCGGCCCATCAACGCTGATCAATTGCAGGAGCTACGAACAAGTGCTTATCGTGGACGCCCCTATGGCGACGCTGCTTGGGTCAAAAAAACCGCCCGGCGCCTCAAGCTACAGTCTAAACTGAAACCGATCGGACGACCGCGCAAGTCATAAAACGGCATTCCGCATTTTTCCATTAGTGGCTCATGCACATTTTCCAAGCACTAATTATGTTCGGTGGGGTGATGCTGCTGCCAACGTTGGTTGCCACACTCGCCATTTGGCTGGCGTTGTATCAAGGCAACCGGAAAATGCTGACTCACCTTCCCGCGAGAAACCAGCAAGACCAACCCAACGGATACGCCGACTTTGTCGCAACAAATCAATTGCTTCAGCAAATTCCTGAACTCAACGGCGACAACTATCTCCAATCCGGCGCGGCACTTCGACGAGTACTCGACAAGCACCGCAATGTATTCGCGCTGATTGAAACAGGACTTGGCCACGCAGTTCAAACCTGCGTGGGTAGCGATCAGAGCTATTCCAATGTCGGAAAGCTGTCGTTTATCAACTCAGCACACTTAGTCAAGTCGCAACAAGAGCGCTTTGAGAAAAAATTTGACGAATCGATTGAGACCTCTTTTAACACAGCCTTGGTTGCTCAATCACTCAGCAAAGAAGGCAACGCACTCTCCCTGTTAGAAGGGTTGTCGATGGAGCAACAGTGCTATCCGACAATTCAAATCGCTTTGCCCGACGCCTCACGGGAAGCGCTTGAAACCACGCTTGGCAGACTTAAAAAGATTGACAGACAAGCGCCTTCGCCTTGCCAAGCGACCCAAAACGAATTGGCATGGGCGTGGAATTCCGAAAACTGGTATGGCAAGTTGTCTATCACCCACTTCCAAATCATGGTTCCCAACAGCTGGTTTTACCAATACATAATTCTGAACAGCAGCGTGGTAGAATGTCAGACCCATCGCCGTCTGCTGACTATTGCGATTGCCCTTGAACTGTACCGCAGGGATCGCAGCGTCTTTCCCGACCGACTGGCTGATCTGGCAACGACGGGTTTGCTGGAGGAACGGATACTTGTCGATCCATTTGCGGAGGAGTTTCAGCTGATTTACCAAAATTCAGGGGACGACTACGAATTGTACAGCCGCGGAGTTGACGGTGTCGACGACGATGGCGTGATTACCCGAAATGCCAATGGAGACCGCCCTGATATCAATTTGAAAGCAGCCGCGAAACAGATGTGCGCTGAAGAGGCGACAGGCCCCTGATCTATCCGTCAGGATCGTCAAGCAATCCCTTCAGACGTTGGCTGAGATTTTCAGGGTACTTGTCCAGCCACGACCGATCGACCATGCCCAACGAGATCATGTCGAGAAGATGAACGCGGTCTTTGAGACGAAAGGCATTTAGTTTCATGCGGACAAGCGTTTCTAGCTCGAGAGTTTGAAATTCTTTTGTCCGCATATTGGGGGTCAACGTCTGGATTCGGTTCGCCAGCGCATTTAACGCGTCCTGCGATCAGCACGTGCACGGCGTCGCGTGCCGAGCCTTCGGGATCTTCCAGAAACATATCCAGCTCGTTTTCCTTGCGATAATAAAAACCGGCCGCGGTCATCGCTTTCATCAGGCCCGGCAAATCTGCTTCGCGAATCAAAATGTTT
>CALKXO010000357.1 GCA_938003615.1 uncultured Pirellulaceae bacterium
TGACTGATTAACCTTAACAACGAACCCTGTTTGAAACGCGAAACCAATGTCGAAGATTAAACCTCTTGTTTTTGATCCAGCTAACGCCTTTGTCACTCCCCACGGCATCACCAAAGCTAAATTTGACGGCCTCAAAGAAAGACTTGAGGCATGTCGCGATGAGGTACTGATCGAGGACGCAAAGCTGTACGCCGAGGGAGCTAACATCCCCGAAGAGAAGCAGCCCTTGGATGCTGGGTTTCTAGAAATGCCAGAACGCATACTGGATGCCTACCAATCCGATCGCGAAAACAGCGAGCTCGGAAGAATCCTTAAGACGGCCAGTCGTCTGGGCGAAATGGTAGACAAAGTCGTCGTTCTGGGAATCGGTGGTTCTTACATGGGAGCCAGGGCGCTGATGGAGGCCTGTTGCCATCCATACCACAATGAATTGGGCCGCGATCAGCGCGGAGGAAAACCGCGCATGTACTTCGAAGGAAACAACGTTGACAACGATTGGTCCCAAGCGTTGTTAGACTTCTTGGAAATGGATAGCAAGGGAGATGGTCCCGAGGGCAAATGGGCGATTGTTGTGATCTCCAAAAGCGGCGGGACGCTCGAAACTGCGGCTTCGCTAAGACAGTTTTATGCAAAGTTAAAATCGGCCGTCGGTGAAGAGCGATTGGCGGACTACGTGGTGCCAGTGACGGGCGAATCGGGAAAACTAGCCTCCTTGGCTGATGCAATCGGAATTACCGATCGTTATCTGGTTCCCGATGGCGTTGGCGGACGGTTCAGCGTGTTTTCGGCGGTTGGACTTTTACCTGCTGCGATTCTTGGACTCGACGTGGTGAAATTGTTGGAGTCTGCTGCGGCAATGAATACGCATTTCCGTACTGCGGAGATGGGGCAGAACGTCGTCATGGACTACGTTGCGGTCAACCATCTGTTGGAAGAAGAAAAGGGCGTTTCGACACGCGTGCTTTCGGTATGGAGCAAATCGCTTGAGTCGGCAGGTTTCTGGTACGACCAATTACTGGCGGAGAGCCTCGGAAAACATGAGAAAGGCGCCCTGCCGTTGACGTGTCTCAACTCACGTGACCTCCACTCACGGGCACAGCAGCATCAAGAAGGTGCGCGTGATAAGGTAATGAACAATGTGATTCTCGATTCGTGGCGCAGCGATCCTTTGGCGATCGGTGAGAGTAAATGGGATCAGGATCAGTTGAATAGTCTTGCCGACAAAACCCTGCCTCAAATCATGGATGCTGCACTTAATGGGACCAATCTGGCGTACAAAGAAGATGGCCGACCAACGACAGACTTGCACTTGCCGGCCGCCAATGAGGAGGGACTTGGCCAGCTGTTCCAGATGCTGATGCTGGCGACGGTTCTTGAAGGTCGGCTGATGGGCATCAATCCCTACGGCCAACCCGGAGTCGAAAAGTACAAAATGTATATGAACAAGTTGCTGCGAGAAGACGTAGCCAGTTAGGATAAGCGGCAGAAGAGACTCCCTTTATCCTTCCAGCGCTGTGGTCGACAGACTTCAGCGCTCTCCTTTAATGCCAACTTTAAGTGCCAGCTTTAAGTGCCAACTTTCACAGCCAATCGAAGACGCCGATGAGAGCTATACAACTTGCGATTCTGACGCTACTGCTGTGTGTTGTGCCGGGCGCTGCCTATGCATGGCAGGACACTGAAACGACTGCCGGGGCAGGGCAGGGCGGTGACGTAAAAACTGAAAGATTGGCTTGGCGATTGCAGGAAGGACAAGAATTCAATGTTACCCTCTCCAAGACTGCGCAGATCACGACCAAAGTCGATACGCGTCTCCGCAAGGTTGATGCCGAAACTACCATGGAGTTGGAGTGGGAGGTTGTCAGTTCCAACGACGCGCGTGTGATGATCCGGCAGACACTCAACAGAATTAAGCTCACCTCTGGTGCGCCGGGCGATGTGTCGGCGCGCCGCTTGGACTACGATTCGGCAGTCAAGGTCTACCGCAGTGGGTTGTCCGGCAAAGTGAGCAAGCAGTACCAGAATTCCATTGGGCTGATTTCTACCTTCGCTTTGGCGCCCGACGGTCAGGTGTCGGATTTTTTGAATGAGGCAGGGCAGGAAAAGATGACGGACAACCTGCCTGATGGATCGGCAGTGAAAGAGATGCTCTCGGGACAGTCGGCGGCGATAGAGATTTCCAAGCTGACGAATCTATCGTGGCAGTCGAAGAGTGATTCGGCGGTCGTCAAGCGCCCGGTGAAATCCGAACTGGGAGACTTTGTGAGCGTCGATCGCTATCGCGTTAAAGAAAGTAAGGACGGTCAAATTATCGTTGAGGTGGAAACAACAGCCCAAGGGATCGATGGAGACAGTCCGGCAGCCAAAGTCGATCGCTACCAAGGGCAGGGCAGTATTGTTTTCAATGATGAGAACGGCTTTGTTAGTTACCGTACGGTAGAGATGACAGTGGCCAGTAAAACCGCCTATCGAGATATGAAAATTGAATCCTTGACGGAAGTTCAAACCACCATGACACTCAACCAAAAACAGTAACGGGAGCAGGGGCCATGGAGGAATTTGTATTGGTTGCCAAGGTTGGTGATATCGAGCCTGGAAAAGGCAAAGCGTTTGAAGTTGGCGATCGGGTGATTGCAATCTTCAACGAGGACGGTGTTTATCGAGCGATCGATGACATGTGCCCGCACATGGGAGCTTCGCTGGCAACGGGGTTTCTCGAACAGTCGGAAGTCTCCTGCCCATGGCATGGCTGGCGATTCGACATTCGCGATGGCACTTGGTGCGACAACCGAACGCTAAAGACAGACGTGTTTGAAGTACGCATCCGAGGCGACCAGATCCTTGTCTCTTCAACTCCTGTTGTCAAAGCCAAGGATCAGCTTGATGCCAACAAGGAAAGTGAAACCGGCAGCGCGTGCGAAAGCTGCGAGAGTAGGAAGGATGCTGGGAATGAATGAGCCAGAAACCGGTCGCACCGAAACTGCCGGAGACGTCTCGGTTGGACAGTTTCAAAGCTTGATCAAGACGATGTATTACGAGAAGGATCAGGCGCGAGGGATTGCGGCGACGTTTCTATGGTTGACCGAAGAGATCGGCGAATTGGCATCCGCACTACGTGAAGCGGAGCACGCAGGCGAATTGGCCGACGGTAATTCAGATCAGAAGTTACAAGCCGACTTCGAGGAGAAGCACAAGAATCTGAGCAAGGAGTTTGCGGACGTATGCGCGTGGCTCGCGACGATCGCCAATGTCGCAGAGGTCAATCTGGCCGAGGCATTGTTTGCCAAATATGGATCTGGCTGTCCGGGATGCCGAAAGTTTGTCTGCGAGTGTCCTGACGAAGAAAAGCCTTAGCTCCAAATTTTGCCTTTCTCGCAATCGTTCTTGGTGCGTTGCCGAACGCTAACGAATGTTAACGAACTCTACACTTGAATCGGATCACGCCGCCTTTGCCCGCAGGCACCGGTTTGTCGATCTCCCAACGCAGCGTCAACGAACTGGAGTCGTTGTCGGTGTGAATGAACTTGGCGTCAATCGAACACTCGGCTGTACCCGCAACGTATTGCAGGCGGTTCGTCAGGTTATCGATCAGTGTTACGTTTCCAATCTTGCGTGGCGATAAGTTGTCAAAACGAATCGTAAATTCAACCTCTTCTCCCGGACGGGCTGCAATTTTTGAAGCCACTTTGGTGACACGAAGAATCGCGTTGTCGTCATCCGTTTCGACGGTCACAATCTGTTGAAGGGAAACCGTATCGTTGACGATGATGGGCTGGACTTTTTTGCCGAATGCTTGGAGGCCCAGATTGTCTTGCCACACGTTGGCGGCTTGCATTCCGGCTTCTAGGCGAGTGGTTTCGCTGATGGAGTGTTTACCCCAGCGGATCAAATCAAAATTCTCATAGGGGTGAAAGGACTCACGTGAACCACGCAGCTGTAGAACGTTGTCCGTTAGGACGCCGCGCGTCTGGTCGCGAAAACCAACCGCTTTGAGGGTTGTTTCGTTGGTGTCGAGAGCAACGTTTTGTTTGGTGGAAGCAGAAAAATCAGATGCCCGCGAAAGGACGGTGCCTTCCTTTCGTTTAAACTGCGTCACTTGAGACGAGTATTTGGCGTTCTGCATATTATCGACGCGCCGCACGGCAGAAAAACGTGGGGCGTAGATATCAACTCGGTTGCTAGGAGAGACCAAGCGTTTTCCATCAAGCGTGTCGAAATGGCCGAAGGTGTCTTCTGAGTCCATACCGTAGATGTTCCAGTCGCCATCGACTTGCACGCGCGCTTCGCGGTCACTACCGTCGTACACGTATTCGTCGCTACGCGTTAGGCGTTTTTTGTTATGACGATAACGTGGGTCTTTCTGGCGAAGGTGCCGCCCGAGGGGAACGGGAAATACGCCATTATCAATTTTGTTTTCTAGCTCCCCGTCACGGAACGCAAATCCTGTTCGTTCGGCGAATCCGTGAGATGGGTCGCCATCGGATAGAAAGTCCAGATAAACGGCTGACGAAGTGTCTTGAGAAGCGCTGGCCATTCGGGCTGACGCAGATTGGAAGAACTCCTCTTGTGCCACGGTCAATTTGAATTGGTTTTTCTGCGTCGCAGTATCTGCAGGAACCGCCGGCATCGTTTTCGCATCCGGTGTTGGCAGCGTACGCAACTGAATGACCGCTGGCCGAGATTGGGCTTCCGCCTGTTGAGCTGCAGCGGTTGAGGAGGCGAAGATTCCTGTCGCCAGTGCCAGCGGGATAGCGATGCAGCGAGTTGCGAAGTTTGTTTTTATCATGGCAACGTTTTTTGCGAATTGGATCATTAGTGGGTGCGCGATTGTGGAAAGCACACTTCAACAAGCATCTTGGGCTAACGCGGTTGGTCGGATAATTTCATCACTTGGCTCGGTACAGACTTCACAGGATCCGGTAGCACCACCGGACGGGAGCTATCAAATGCCGATGGCCCTGCGAGTTCACCAGCGGTCGGGACTCGAGAACCTATTCTAAGGATTGCCAGCGGGCGGCCAAGGCGCCCTGCGACATGCAGCGGATCTTCGGCTCCGGTAACGTCGAACCATGGTTGTTCGGTTTCTTCAGGGCGGCGGGGCACGGTCGATTCCGACCGTTCAAGATAAACGACTTTGGTGACCATTTTCCCACCGGAAGCTTGGGCGAGGTCGTTTTCCGAAATCACGACGGGGACGGGGAACTGATTCTCCAGTCCCTCCGGTGCGTACAGTCGATCGACGATTTCCACAGAGGGATACAATGTACGAGGAGTTTCACGGTCGACGAAATCGATTCGGAACCGATACAAGAGTCCGGCTTTCATACCCACGGTGACTCGTGAATTATTGGATTCCGTAGTGCCTCCGCCTGCAACGATGGCGACTCGGCTTCCATCAGGGGCAATAATCCGCACGGGTTGAGTGTGGCCCGCCAAACGCGCATTGCCCATCAGTTTCTGCTGTGACACGATTCCGGGCGGCATTTTGCTGTTGAGCAATTGATGGTCGCGCGTGAGTTGGGCCTGAGCCGTGGTGCAGGCGCCGATGCAGGCCACGGTCGCCAAGGCCGTCAGCAGCACCGGAGCCTTGAACCAAGAGTGAATTGGTGATTTGAAGTTCGGCATGAGCTTGCTTTTGTTGTGGGGTACTTGCCGTGACGGGAGACGTGCAAACTGGACCAAAAAATAGCCGCGAAAGCAGGATTGCTGTTCGCGGCTATAGAGTTATCCGTTTTCCAGCAAACTACCTGCGGAATCTGCCAGGTGGGCAGTTAGCTGGTAGTTGACCGTGAACCATATCCGATGGAGGTTGCACATTGCTGTGCGGAGGTCGGATGTTGTTCTCCTGAATCAGGACGCGATCGGCAGGTCGAGGGTAGCTCAAGCCTGGCTTCTGCTTAATCAAGACGCTGACGTCTCTGGTTGGTCCAGGAATCTGCATCGCAGTGTGGTTATACATCGAGTGACGACGCAAGCCAGCAGGTCCACCCAGTGGAAGGTGCGGTGGCCCCGGCAGACCAATGTTTGTGCCGACATGAGGCATTCCGAAGTGTGGTCCTGATTGACCTGAGATGTAATTCTCAGTCCCACCAGAACCGCCTCGCATGCCCTGTGGTAGTGCACCGGCGGCAATGCTTGAATCAACACCGGGCATTTCAAGGTCTTTGTTTCCGAGACGAAGAACGGCCAAAATCGCACCGCGGCGATCGGCTTCAGTGATGGGATCAACACCCGGATCGAGGCGTGTACTGACCAGCGTGTCGACGCCAGCGAGAGCCAGTTCCTGATACTCAGGATCGGGAACGTAGATGACTTTTGTGACGTAGTTCGCAGCAGCGACTTGGTCGAAGTCCTCCTGAGTGAATTGAATTGGAATCGCAGAGTGAGCAAGATACGCACTTGTGCGAGGTGAAGCAGTTCCAATTTCCAATGTTGGGTAAAGGCTGACACCGGCGCGGCCTTCAATGTTGGAAATCTTCAGCCGATAAATTCCGCCTTGAGCGAAGTTCTGACGACCTGGAACAATCAATGGGGTGGAGTCGTATTGGCCTACCCCCGATACATCCCATGATACTTGCAGCATTTCTGGCTGATCGAACAGCACTTGAACGCTCTGCATACGAACGGCACCGAACGGTCCGTACGCAGCCATGCCTTCTGATGGTCCGGCCGAACGGTTGGATCGAGCAGACAAGACACCAGGCCCTGGGCCACCAACACCGGGACCTGGCTCCATCAGCATTTGGGCTGGTGGAAGATTGTGCCCCGCAGGTACGCCTGTGCGTGCAAGTGGCACTTGAGCTTGGGCTGTTGAAGCGATCGCTAGGACCAACATCAAGCCTGTAGTTAAACGCGAGTACATCCGGTTCCCCTTTGTTAATCCGTGGTAGTCATCTTGTGGAAACGACCACAATGACTTGACCTGCCATTAGGCGAGTTTCGGCAGGTGTTGCCGACACGAGCAATCTTGAAAACTAAACTGACATAGACCCAACGCATCCTGATTTCTAAGATAGCGCTCGACTGGTTGTCGTAGTTAATGGAACTACCGCTACAGCCGTGGCCTTGCTGAAGTGATCGGCGACTTACAACAAGAATCTTTGGGAAAATCCTCATAACTTATCTATGAAGAAGGAATTACCGATCGCCGCTTGTTTGCTAGCACTGGGGGGCGCCCTGTGCTTTAACTTCAGCAGCCCTTTGCCGAGCCAAGCATCTAGCGGGAATTCTATTGAAGCGATAGCCAAGGTGCTGGCAGATGACGTCACCGATGAGCCAGCGGCAACCTTTCTGAATATTTCTCGGGCCGCAGGAGGTCAAGAAGATCTCTGGTGCAAGTCAACTCTGGTGGAAGCGGGCCGCGCACTGAACGCGCTTCCAGCGTTTGCGGTCCGGACGCAACTCGAATGTGACCTGCACGATACTCGTCTTCTTTCCGACGGAAAGTACTTCCAAGCCGAAGGTGGGCACCACGCGCGTTTGGAACTTGTATTTAACGATGCGAAGTCGCCGTTTTCGGTTTTGCAAATTTGCGATGGTCAGTTCGCGTATACACTTCGTTCTAGTGGACAGCAACAACGGTTGGAATTTGTTGACCTTGGGCGCTTGGAGAATAAGGATGCAGGTCTGTCTGCTCTTGCGTTGCCGTCGAGCTGGGTGATGGGTGGGGGGCTTGGATCGACAGTGATGCACTATGCCGAAGCGTTTCACTTCCGGCTAATGGGCGCGACCGACCCAAACAAATTCCAGGTGCGAGGAGTTTGGGACACGCGCATTTTGGCAAATTTGCTGTTCAGTGATGTCGAGGTTGCGAAACGACCGGTTGAAGTCGTGTTGGAAAAGTTGCCTGCTCACATGCCACACGGTATCGAACTCAGTTTTTCCAAACGAGCCAGCGATGTGATGCAGCCGGAGAAGATTGTTTTTTTCCGTTTCAAACGACAGCAGGGCAGGGCGGTTGCCGCCCCGATGATGCAGATTGAATTTGAAACGTTGCAGGTAAGCCAATCGTTGCCTCCCGCATTGTTCACGATCGAGTCCAGCGGATTCGAGGCGGTTGAGATGACCGATGTCTACAACCAGAAAATCCGCGAGTTGAACGTTGGATTGCCCAAGGTCGCGACTGCTCCCGAGCAACACGTGCGTTAAAAGAATTCTTGTAAAAGCCTTGGCGGATGGAGTCCGAATGAGAGTCGTGATTCAGAGAGTGACTTCGGCATCGGTTACGGTAGCAAGTGAGGTCGTTGGGGCGATTGCTCACGGCCTGTTAGTTCTGGTGGGCGTTGCCGATGGAGATCAAGAAGAAGACCTACAGTACTTGTTGGAAAAAGTGACGGGCTTGCGTATCTTCGAGGACGACGCTGGAAAAATGAATCTCTCGGTCGTCGATGTTGGAGGAGCAATGTTGGTTGTCAGCCAATTTACGTTGCTCGGTGATCTGCGGAAGGGAAAACGACCGAGCTTTAATACAGCCGCATCGCCAGACATTGCCAATGATTTTTACGAGCAATTTCTGGCGGCGGTTATCGAGCGCGGGATCCCAGTGGCATCGGGGCGTTTTGGTGCCAACATGCAGGTTAGCTTGGTCAACGATGGACCGGTGACGATTATCATCGACAGTCGCCGGCGATGAGGTCCACCAACAGGCGTTCGTGGCCCACCTCAATCCGGTCGACAGAAGTCGTGACGGAAGTACGTACGCACAGTCCAAGCGCTGTACGGGAAGTGTTAGAACACGGAAAAACAACCCTATCCCCAACGTCCGATAATGTTTCTTATGTTCGGTTAGAGCCCCGGTTTCCTTCGGGAAATAGCCATTTCGCACTTCTGATCTCTAACGGTACACCGGGAACTGGCCTGTGTTGAATTGTGAGCGCAAAGACGTGCGTTGCTATGCCAACAAGTTGTGATGAACCGATACGCTCCAGAGGCGCGGAAGGCACCATAGCCAAGCTGTTGGTGTGCATTGATTGCAATTTCCAAGACCCATCGCCATGACCAAAATTGGTTGTGTGGTGAGCAAGGCAATCTGCTGATGGTCATACAAGTTTGCACAAAATGAATCGCTGAATTCGTGTCGGCGTATTGTCAAATCTTCTCGGCCGCACATCAGTTGTTTTGAATCAGAATTGACCCATATTGTGGCCAACTTCAATTCGTGATTCGGCCTATCAACTGATTCGCCAGAAACGTCTCGATATCCGGTTGTTCCGATTACGCCGCTCGGATAGAGCGTCGTTTAACGCGCGTTGTTTAACGCGTGCCGAGTAACGAGTGTCCTTCAACGCGGCTGGTTGGCCGATTCGTAGGCTCGTCGAAGCATGTCAGCGGTCGTCGAAGCGCCACGCTGAAGCAGTTCTTTGGGGTCGATCGTTGTGTTGATTTGCGGCCAGCCGTTTTGTCCGGTGGTGACTGTTTGTCGTGGTTGAAATTGACCGTTCTGATTGGGAACATTCTGGGCGGATCGGTTCTGGTTGGGAGCTGATTGCCAGAAGCCACCGCCGTTTTGCTGAGCCTGTGGTTGCTGTTGTTGATACTGAACATTGCGACCGTAGCCGGCGGTGGAATACTGGCCGCCATTTTGTGCTGGAATTTGAGCTTGGTTCTGGGGGTAGGGCGTTTGGAAATTAGCTTGGTTCTGGTACTGAGATTGGCTCTGGTACTGATTTTGTGGTTGGGCTGCTTGGTTAAATCTGCCAAAAGTCCCCTGCCCGCTTCCGGCCTGTTGATTATTTTGAAAGCCACCCGTGTTATTTTGAAAGCCGCCTTCGAACTGACCGTCTCGGCCAGAGGAAGGGAATAGGTCGCGCTTTTCCGGAATGCCGCCGATGTTTTGGTGGAACTGTTGAATATGCGGATCGAGAAACTGGGCCAGTTCGGTTGGAGTGAATCGTGAGAACTGCGCAATACCGCTGACCACATAGTGACCAGAGGCTGAGTTGTGAACCATGTTCCTTGTCGAACTGAATAACGATACGGCAAACACGGTGACCAGCATGCAAAGTATTCCGCCTTTGAAGACGCCAAGGATCGCGCCAGCCTGACGATCAAAACCTTTCATCTCCATTCTCTTAATGGATTTGCTGGTCGAGGCGTAGACGGTCCAAACAACCAGAGACGTTCCAAGGAACAACAACAGCATTGCCGCAAACTGATTCCACGGGGCTTGAACGGAGATCAATTGCGCAACAGGGTTGCGGAAATTGATGGCTACAAAATAGCTGAGTACGATCGCGGCCAGAGATGCGATTTGCCAAGCAAGTCCTTTGCGGTATCCGAACAGAACTGAGCCGAAAAAGATGACCAGCATTACGATGTCGTAGATCGACATTATTTCTTCCTTGTTGCAGACGATCGTGATGAAAATTCACGACGCGAAAAGTGCGCGACGGAATCATTCATTTGGGTTTTGAGAAGGTCAATCCGTTACCTTCGGGTAGCGAGGCGAATTAGAAAGGAATTACCGAATTGGCTCAAGCGTGATTTGTCTGCCATTTATCTGTTTATCTGTGACGTGCGCGACACTGGTGATTGGTGACTTCATCCAGCCCCCACAATCGTATGCATCGTAGTTGGTTTTGCTAGCAAGGCGTACGAAAATAGCGAACCGCCCTCCCCTGCCCTCGTACTGATGGCGCTTGAACTACTGCGTTTCGATCGCTCGCGATTCGCTTTTCAGTTGATCGACGCTTGACCGTTAGTCGTTGCTAATCGCCTGAGAGTCGTTGGGCTGGCTTGAAAACTTCTTTTTGTTTATGCAATAGGTGCACGTGCTAATGTCAGGATCACGAAAAAGGCAATCGACGATGGCAAACTTTCAAACCCACATTTCCGCCAGCACTTTGTTGGGGATCGGCTATGGTGCGGTGGCTCACTTTTATTTCGATGTCTCGCTGGGGCATTGCTTTGTTGCCGGTGCACTTTGCAGTGTCGCGGGTATGCTGCCGGATCTTGATCACAAACTGGGGATTCCACTGCGCGAGATGTTAAATTTCGTCGCCGTCCTAGCACCGATGTTGATGATGCCGCGCTTCCAAGAACTTGGTTTCACGCCAGAGCAACTTGTTTTCGTGGCCATCGTTTTGTACGTCCTGATCCGATTTGTGGGAGGAGCGCTGTTCAGAAAGTTCACCAAACACCGGGGAATGTGGCACAGTATTCCTGCAGCCGCAGCGGCAGGGATGGTGACGTACGTCATTTGCCTTTCGCCAGAACACGAGATCCGATTGATGAAGTCATGGGCCGTCGTGCTAGGTTTTCTGCTACATCTCGTGTTGGATGAGATTTACTCGGTTGATCTGTTGGGCCGACGTTTGAAAAAGAGCTCGGGCACAGCGCTTAAGTTTTTCGGCAAGCAGACTGGCCCAAACCTGTTTGCCTACGCCAATCTGATCGTGCTGGGGTTGTTCATTGCTAGTGATGGAGTTGTGATGGACTGTTGCCGCGAAGCGATCGCAGATGGCGTGGCGCATCAATACGATCACGACCACGATCACACTTATGGATTTGGCGATGTTATCGAAAAACTGAGTGACCGAACCCGTTCGTGGGTTAGCCAAGCATTCGAGCCGCCAAGCAGCATCGAGCGGAGCCAACAGCCCTTCATGCGCTAAAGTGGAATGCACTAAGGTGGTATACACTAAGGCCGAGGTGACCGGCGGCAGCGAAGAGTGTTCAAGCCATCTGCCGGGGGGAAGGAAACCAATGCTCTGAAAAGGATCGGGAGCCCCCTACCCTGCCCCGGATAAAAGCGTTGGGTTTTTTTTGAAAAAAGCTCGCTTGTTTCCCAAGGTTCTGCCAAGCCGTTCGAATAAGGTCGCATGCTCAATTTGTCGGAGCAAGTAAACCTCGTTGGCACAGGAGAACCACCCCATGGCCTTTCGTATCCGATGCAACCAACATCATTCCAAGCCCACTAAGCCACCGGTCTATGCGGAGTTTAAACGGCCAAAGAAAAAGTTTAACTGGTGGGGATTCCACGGGCTGTGGCTGTCACTGCTGAGCCTGATGTCGGCCGGTTTTCTTTCGCCGCTGTCGTTATTGATCAGTGTCAACGGGATGCGGAGAAAGAAAGGGCCTCGTAAAGCTGCGGCGGCAGGTGCTGCAATCTCGCTCTTCGGAGTCGTACTGGCCGGTCTGATTGTTTCTTCGTTTGTCCGTTCGAATTGTCAACATCAACAGCGACGGGAAAATAGAAAGATGGCGGTCCTGCTTACCGATCAAAAACGTAACGCAAAAAAACTAGTTGCTGCGGCCATCAAGGAATTGGAGCAGTACCGAGAAAGCCACCAAGGGTTTCTGCCATCGGTTATTGATTCCAATATGTTAGTAATCAAGCACACCGATCCTTGGGGGGAAGAGCTACGGTTTGATCTCAGAAAAGACGATGGCGTCGTAAGAAGCGCTGGACCAGATATGATTTTCGAAACACCGGACGACGTAGTGACTCCCGTCGAGGGCGAAATTGAAACGGAATCAGCGTTGCTGCAATTGTAATTGTTGGTTGGAACGCTGGCGGTATCGTGAGCTGGTCGAAATTGGCCTAGCTTTTTGATCGCCGTCCAAATTGACACGCTGCCCGATTCGCCATGGAGATTCGCCATGGATATTCCCGTCAGTTGGAGAAGAAGGATCAAAGCGTTAAGATACACGTTAGCTTCTAAGCGATTGACGAACTTTACCCGAGGGCAGCGGCGTGTTTCTTAGTGAACCTAGTAGAACCGAATACGATCTGAATTTTGATATCCTTGGATTTCACGTTCGGGCGCATCCATTCTTCTTTTTGATGTGTTTGTTTATCGGCCGAAGTCTCGTTAACTCCCCGGGGGTCAATACGGGAGTGGGGGTCTTGATGGGGGTGCTGGTTTTCTTTGTCTCGATTCTGGTTCACGAGCTTGGGCATAGTTTGGCCCATCGACGATATGGAATGGGATCGAGGATCGTGCTGTATGCGATGGGGG